>JASFEC010000007.1:0-20633 GCA_050125045.1 Gammaproteobacteria bacterium
CCGGTGATGAAGACGATCGGGATGTTGCAACTGATCTCTGTGAGGTGCTTCTGCAGGTCAAGGCCAGTCATCCCCGGCATGCGAATGTCGAGCACCAGGCAGCCGTAGTCGCGTGGGTCGAAAGCTTTCAGGAAGTCCTTGGCGCTGGCATAGCAGCGGGCGCGGTAACCGACCGAGCGCAACAGCAAGCCCAGCGAATCCCGGACCGCTTCGTCGTCATCAACAATGAAAACCGTCGCCTCGCTGGAAGCCATCACTCCTCCTCCGGTGCCGTGGGTAGCCCGATCCGAAAAATACCGCCTTTTTCCGGGCCAGAATCGTATCGCAATGTGCCGCCGTGCGCCTCAGTGATCGAGCGGCTCAGCGAGAGCCCCAGCCCCAGCCCTTCGGGCTTGGTGGTGAAGAACGGCTCGAACAGCTGCTCGAGCAGCGAATCGGGGACGCCCGGCCCGGTGTCCTCAACGCAGATCTCGAACTCGTCTTCGCCGTTGCACCGGGTGCGGATTTCCAGGCGCCGCGTCTCCGGCTCGCAGACGGTCATCGCCTCGACCGCGTTGCGCGTCAGGTTCAGCAGCACCTGCTGCAGCTGGACGCCGTCGACCTGCACGCGCGGCAGGCCCTCCTGCAGCTTCAGCTCGAGTTCGACCTCGTGGGAGCGACAGTCCATTTCGACGAGCGGCAGGATTTCCTGAATCAACTCGTTGGCGTCCCGGTGGCGGCGGTCGGGCGTGTGCCGACGCACGAAGGCCCGCAGCCGCTGGATGACGTCACCGGCGCGTCGCGCCTGCGCGGTGACGCGGCCCAGGACCTGGCCGAGCTCCTCAGCATCCATTTCGCCAGCCGCCACCAGGCGCTGGCACGCCTGGGTGTAATTGGCGATCGCCGCCAGGGGCTGGTTGAGCTCATGCGCGATGCCGGCCGCCATTTCGCCCATGGTGCCGAGACGCGCCACGTGCGCGAGACGTTCGCGCTGTCGCCGGGCCTCAAGCTCCGCCAGCACGACGTCCGTCCGGTCGAGGATCTGGCTGACGATCAGCGAGGGCCGCCCGGCCTGGTCGGCGATGACGCTCAAATGGACCATGGCGTGCACGATCGAGCCATCCTTGTGGAAGAAGCGCTTCTCGTACTTCACCGTGTCGCCGCCGGTGAGCAGCAGGCGGAACTGCCGCTGGGTTTCGGCCATGTCCTCCGGCGGCGTGACGTCGCGCACCGAGCGGGCGAGCAGCTCGCCCTCGGTGTAGCCGAGCATGCCGCACAGCGCCTGGTTCACCGAGAGATAGTGGCCGTCGACCTCGTGCGCCGCGGAGAGCGTCGCCATGCCGACCGGGGCGCGTCGGAAGATCAGCCGCAGCTCTTCCTCGGCCTGGCGTAGCTGGGACTCGGTCTCGCGCTGCTCGGTCACGTCCTCGCCGGCGCTGAGCACGCCGTTGATGCGCCCCGTCTCGTCGCGCAGGAACTGGTTGCGCCAGAACACGCGTCGCGTATGGCCATCCCGGGTGAGGATCGGGCCCTCGAGCAGGCTGAAGCCCGCCTCCCGCCCCGCGAGCGCCTCCTCGAACAGGATGCGTGAGCGGCCGGCGAACCCCGGCGGCTGGCAGGCCGCGAAGAAATCCTTGCCCAGCAGCTCGTGCTCGGGGTAGCCGAAGAGCTCGCAGGCCTTGCGATTGACCAGCGTGATGCGGCCCGAGCGGTCCACGGCAATGATCATCACATTCACGAGGTCGAGATAGCGTTGCGCGCGGTCCCGCTCCCGGCGCAGCGCCTCCTCGGCCTGGCGGCGGAAGGTCTGGTCCAGGATCGTGCCCTGAATGCGCCCCGCGCCGGTCGTGGGATCGGTCACGATCTGGTAGATCGTCTGGATATGCCGGACCGTGCCGTCCGGGCGGATGATGCGGTACTCCAGCTCGCCGCCGCCGGAGCTCTTCTGGACGTCTTCCGCGAGTCGTGCCTCGACGCGCTCGCGATCCTCGGGGTGCGCGAAGCGGCGCACGAAATCGCGCGGGCTCATCGGCCCGGAGTCGGGGTTGATGCCCGCGATCCGGAAGAACTCGTCGGACCAGAAATTCGCTTTCGCGGCGGGCCAGTCGCCCTCGAAGCTGCCGACATGGGCCAGCGCCTGCGCCGTCAGCAGGTTTGTCTCGACCTGGTGCAGCCGGGCCTCGGCGTCCATGCGCTCGCTGATGTCGCGAATGATGCCGATGAAGCTGGGCAGGCCGCCTTCCACGGCCTCGACCTGCCCGACCGACACCTCGGCCGGGAACACGGTGCCGTCCTTGCGGCACGCCTCGACTTCGCGCGGGGCCAGCATGAAACGCGCCTCGCCCGTGCGCTGGTAGCGACGGATGTAATCGTCGTGGTTGGCGCGGAACGGGGTCGGCATCAACAGGGAGATGTTCTGCCCGACGATCTCGCTCGCGCGGTAGCCGAAGATTCGCTCAGCGCCCGGGTTGAAAGACTGGATGACGCCCTCGCCGTCGATCAGCACCACCGCGTCGGGTGTGGCATTGAGCAGGGCCGAGAGCCGGCTCTCGGCGTGCGGCGCGCCGCCCTGCCGGGCTGGAATGGTGACGGAGCTGTTCATCGGGCTTGCATTGATCCTGGCAGTACTCGAGGCCGGTTCCCGGCGCGTGGCCGGGGTTCCGACGGCGAACTAGAATAACTTCAGGGACCCTTGGAAAGCATCTTGACCGCGAGGCGCCGCAATATGAGCAAGCATGCAATAAGCATCGTCGGCATCGACCCGCACGCGCCGGACCGGGATGCCGCGGCCCTGGGCGCTTACCTGGCGGAGCGGCTCGGCACCGCCCTCGAGCTTTACAGCGCGGTCTACAACTCCCAGGTCACGTTGGCTAATTTCGAGACCCGCGCGAGCATGCAGCACGCTCGCGACCTGCTGGTTGCGCATGCTCGTGAGCTGCTCGACGGCCTGGCGCAGGAGCTCCCGGGCGGGAGGATTGCGTGCAACGCGGCCTGGGACCATCCCTTCGAGGAGGCGTTGATCAGGCGCGTGCTGGAGTGCGAGGCGCGACTGCTGGTCGTGGGCCTGCCGGAGGAGGAGGAAGCCCGGGGGCGCCGATTCTGGTCGGCAGGACACTGGCAACTGGTGCGGCATTGCCCCGCGCCGGTCCTGCTCACGCACGGTCGTGCCTGGTCACGGCCGCCGGTGGTGCTGGCGGCGGTGGACCCGGTCGGGCATCACGCCCGCCACGCCGATCTCGAGCGGCACCTGCTGGCGCAGGCAGCGGAACTCGCCAGTGCAACCGGCGGGGAGCTGCACGTGTGGCATGCGTGGGAGCCCGGTCTCGGCACGGCGGTGGGAGGCCTGGAGCGAACGCTGGCGTCCGAGCTGCCCGGCGAGCGGACCGCGGAACGTCATCGCGACGCGGTGGCGGAGGTGCTGCATGAGACCGGGGTCGAGCCCGCCCACACCGTGATCGTGAAAGGCCGCCCGGAACGGGTGTTGCCGGAGTACTGCGCGGAGCACCGGGTCGACGTGGTCGTCATGGGCGCGATCTCGCGCAATCCATTCGGCCGCGTGTTCATCGGCAGCACTGCCGAGCGCGTGCTGGACCGGTTGCCCTGCGACCTCATGGTCGTCAAGCCGGAATCCTTCCGGACACCGGTGAGCCGCGAACGCTGGCCGCACGAGGAAGGCGGGCCGCCGCTGGGCGTGCCGGGCATCTGAGCTCCCTCGAGGGAGCCGCGGCTGCGGGCTTTGCACAGCGACGGCGCGGGCCTGACGTGTTAATTTCTCCGCGTCGAACATTGGCCGGGGGCTGCCGGGGAAACATGGCTGACGCGCTTCGCATCCTGCTGATCGCTGCCGACCCGGAGATCATCCGCAAGGTCGGCGCGGGGTTGCACGGCCCCGGCTCGCCCGAGGTCGAGCTGGAGGGCGCGGACAACCTCGCTACGGCCGCCCGAAGGCTTCGTGCCGGGGCACACGACCTGGCCCTCGTCGACCTCTCGGTGGGGCCGGGCGACGGCCTGCAGCTGCTCTCCGAGCTCGGCGGTACCGCGCCGGAGCTGCCGGTGGTGGCGCTGGCGGCCGGCCCCGACGCGCCGGATGCCGCGGCCTGCCTGGCCGCGGGCGCGCGTGACCGCATCGCACCGCAGGCGCTCGACGGCCCGGGTCTCCATGATCGCCTGGTCAACGTGCTGGCGCGCGCCGCGGCGTCCCGCGAGATGCGCCAGCGCAGCCAGCGCATGGCGGCGGGCCTGGCGGCGGCGGGCGAGCTCGCTTGGCACTACGAGGCCGGCGCCAGCCAGGCCTGGATGACCTCCTCGGACCCCGACGCCTGGCGGCTGCCCGGTCCTGAATGCACCGAGAGCCTCGATGCGCTGCGCGCCCGGATTCATCCTGACGACCGGGAACTCGCCGTGCGCCGCATCGAGGAGGCTGTCCTGGGCGCTGAGCCCTGGCAGGTGGAAGCGCGGGTCAAGGTGCAGGGCGGCGTCTACCGCTGGTGCATGTTGCGGGGCCGTTCCCAGTTCGACGGGCAGGGGCAGCTGCTGCGCGCGACGGGGGTCGTCGCTGACGCCCAGCTGCACCACAAGCGAACGCTGGCCCTGCAGCACGACCTGCGCTTCATGCGCGCGGTGTTCGACTCCAGCCGCGTGCCCCTGGCGGTCGTCGACGGCACCGGAGTGATCGGTCATTGCAATCACGCATGGTCGACGCTCGACGAGGCGGCCTGCCATGCCGGCAAGTCGTTCGCGTCCGGGGTGCCGTTTGTCGATCCCGAGGAACAACAGGGCCGCTATGGCGACCTCGACACCGGGGCCCTCGCGCGAGGCTTGAAGCAGGTCCTCGGCGGAGTAGTCGAGCAATACAATTTGGAATACGGCGACGACCGGCATCGCTGGCGGATCAGCATCAGCCCGCTGCTCAATCCGGGGATTGCCGGCGCCCTGGTGAGCCACGAGGAGGTGACCGCGTGGCGCCAGGCGGAGCGCGAGACTCGCACCCGGCTCGGCGGGCTCGCCCGCGACTTTCAGGCCTTGAACGGCCCGGTATTCCGGCTCGGCTCCGATTTCGAGGTGCGGGCCGCCAACGAGGCCGGTCTCGCGTTGGGCCGCGCGCCGGTGCTTGGGCGCGACATCGTCCAGGTGTTGCCGCGTGCGCATGCCGACGTGGTCAGCGACGGGCTGGTAGCCCTCGCCTCCGGTGGCGACGAGGCGTTCCGCGATGCGCATCCCGAGGAGGGCCGCATGACGCGCTGGTGCCTCTCCGTCCGGCGCGACGGCGCGGGCAACCATCGGGGTTTCCTCCTGCAGGCCTTCGATGTGTCAGATCTCGCGCCCCCGGTGACGGCGGCCGAGGAGGAATCGGCGCTGGAGCGCGAGGTGGCCGGGCTGCGTACTGAACTGCTTCGGGTCACCGGCGAGCGGGAGCGGCTCGGAGAGCTGCTGGCTGAAGCCGAGGAGAGGACGGGCAAGCTGCGCGGGGAGCTGCACGGGCTGCGCGCCGCGGCCAGCGACGCGAGTCATGCCGGCGAGCGCCTGCGCGGCGAGCTGGAAGAGCTGCATCGGCAGCTGCGCGAGACGCAACTCGAGTCCGAGGAGGCGAAGCGCCGGGAGGCGCGCGCGCGCCAGGCGCGCGAGGAGCTCGTGCAGGCGATCGAGCACGACCGCGAGGAGCACTCCCAGGCCCTGGAGGCCGAGCGTGCCGCCCGGCAGGAGACCCTGGCGGCGGCGGCGGAGGAAAGGGAGCGGCTCGGCCGCTCGCTGGCGGCGGCGGAGCGCGAGACCGCGGAGCTGCGTCAGTCGCTGCGAGAGGTGCGCGGCCGGCTGCGGGACGAGATGGAAGGGCTCCTGGAGCGAGCCCTGGGCTCACTGGACGAGAGGGACTGATCCGGTGGAGCCGTCGATGAATATCCGGCGAGTGCTCGTCATCGCGGACGACGACTTCGCGACCCAGGCACTCGACGAGGCCGTGGCGGCCTTCGGGCTGTTCGTCCGGCGGGTGAGGCGCTTTGACGGCTCCGCCGGCATGGTGGACGAATTCGGGCCGGACGCCGTGATCCTCGATCCTGACGCGGTGCAGGATACGCGCGACGCTGCACTGGCTGCCGTCGCTGCGTCGGGCGCCGCGCTGCTGCTGCTGGGCAGCCCGGACGATCCCGGCCTCGGCATATTGCGGCAGGCCGCCGCCGATGCCGGTCTCAGGGTCGACGGCCTGCTGACCAAGCCGCTGGCCACGGACAGCCTCGAGATCGCGCTTCGGGTCGTCGTCGGTGAGCTGGGCTTCACGGCTGCCGATATCACCGGAGCGGTGATGCGGGGCGAAATGACGGCCTGGTACCAGCTCCAGCTGGACCGGACTCCGGACGGCTGGCGCGCGTCCGGGGCCGAGGCGCTGGCGCGCTGGCAACACCCGGAGCACGGCCTGGTCATGCCCGGCGCTTTCCTGCCCGTGGCCGAGTCCGAGGGCCTGATCGCCCTGATCACGGACTGCGTGCTGCAGAACGCGGTGCAGCAGCTGAGCGTCTGGCATCGCCAGGGGATGCATTTCCGTGTCGGCGTGAACGTTTCGCCGGCGCTGATGCAGGATCACGACTTCCCGGACCGGCTGTCCCGGCTGCTGGACGAATACGACGTTCCCGCCCACGCGCTGGTAATGGAGATCCGCGAGCCCGCGCTGGGCGCGGTGCCGGACGGGTTTCGCGCAATGCTGGCCCGCCTCCGGGTGCTGGGGTTCGGGCTCTCGCTGGAGCGCTTCGGCTACGGCGTGTCCTCGGTCGCCGACCTTTACCGTACGCCGTTCAGCGAGCTGAAGATCAGCCGCCGGCTGATCAGCCGTCTCGACGAGGACGAGGACACGCAGCACCTGGTGCGCGGTATCATCGCGCTGGCGCGCGAACTGGAACTGGAAGTCTGCGCCGAGGCCGTGGAAACGCGCGAGGCGCTCGAGTTCCTGCATGCGGCGGAATGCACGCGCGCCCAGGGCTTCCAGATCAGCCGGCCGCTGCCGGCCGCGGCCTTCCAGGTGGTGGCGAAACAATGGCTGTAAGGCGCATGCCCGGAACCCTGCAGGAGAGTGGGTGATGCCGAAGCTGTTGCAGATCGTGCTCGGCGTGTTCGCCCTGGCCGTGATCCTCGTGGTGGGGGCAGTCGCCGCCATCCTGCTCCTCGTCGACCCGGCGGATTACCGTGAGGAGATCGCCGCGGCGATCGAGGAAGAAACCGGGCGGCGGGTGCAGATCGAGGGTGATATCTCGCTCAGCCTGTTTCCGGACATCGGGCTGGCAGCAGGCCAGATCGCGCTGGGGAATCCTCCGGGGTTCGACGCCGAGCCGTTCCTGCAGGTGGGTTCCGCGGCCATCGGGGCGCGTTTCATCCCGCTGTTGTCGGGCCGGCTGGAAATGAACACGCTGCGCCTCGAGGGGCTGCGGCTCAACCTGCAGCGGCGAGCCGACGGCAGCACGAACTGGGAGGGACTCGGCGGCAGGGGCGCGGGCGCCGACGGGGGCGGCCCCGGCGCGTCCGCTGGCCCCGGAAGGCAGGGCGAGGCGGGGCGCGGACGCATCGCCGGCCTCGAGTTGCGGGACCTGCTGGTTCGGTATCAGGACGAAGTCACGGGCCGTACTGTGGCCGCTGGCATTCCCCGCCTCAGCACCGGGGCGATCGTGCCCGGCGAGCCGTTCCCGCTGGAGGCGGAGGCGACGCTGGATCTCGACGACGGCGCAATGCGGCTGCGGGGAGATCTCGCCATGACGGTCTCAGGCCCCGGGGCCGAGGAGATCGCTGCGCTCACTGATCTTCTGGCCGAGGTCGAGTTCACGGGCGACAGCGTGCCCGGAGGCGTGCAGACGGTGCGGGTGGCCGTGCCGCGACTCGCGGTCGACGGGCGCCGGCAGGTTCTGGACCTGCCGCAGGCCGTGCTGGAGGGAGCGGGCCTGAGGACGATGCTGGAGCTGCAGGGGGAGTCGCTTTCCCGGGCACCGGTCTTCACCGGCCGCCTCGAGGTGGCCGAGTTCTCGCCCCGGGCGGTGCTCGAAACCCTGGGGCAACCGCCGGGGCCTACGCGCGATCCCGAGGTGCTGAAGCGGGCGGCCCTGGTGACGGGACTGCGCCTCGCGGACAATGGGATCGTGCTCGATGGCCTGCGCGCCATGCTGGACGACTCGACGCTGACCGGTGAGCTGGTCCTGGCCGGCGGGCCGGTCACTCGCGCGAGCGGCGAACTCGCCCTCGACCAGATGAATCTCGACCGTTACCTCGCGCCGCCGGTCGAACAGACGGCGCCGTCGACTGCTGCGGACGAGCCGCTGACCTTCGACTGGCTCCGCTCCGTCTCCCTGGACCTCGGCCTCGAGGCCGGTAGCCTGCGCGTATCGGGCCTCGGCCTGTCATCCGTGAGTGCCCGCGTCGTCGCGGATGGGGGGCGGCTGGTGATCGAGCCGCTGGTCGCCGGCCTGTACGGCGGCGAGGCGCGCGGCCGCGCTGAGCTCGACGCCCGCCGTTCGCCCGCCACGTTCCGGCTGCAGCAGTCGCTCGGCGGCCTGCAGATGCAGCCCTTCGTCGCCGACCTGGCCGACTTCCAGCGGCTCGCCGGGGTTGCCGCCCTGGAGGCAGACCTGACCGCTTCGGCCGCCACCTCCGCCGACCTGCTGCGCGGTCTCAACGGGACCGTGGGCTTCGACCTGGCCGATGGGAAAGTGCAGGGCGTCAACCTGTGGTTCGAGATCCAGCGGGCCTATGCGCTGGCGAAGGGGCGCCCGGTGCCCGAAAAGACCTCGCCCGACACGGACTTCCGGCGCCTGCAGGGCACCGCGATCATTCGCGAGGGCCGGCTCGTCAACGAGGACCTCTCGGGTGGCCTGCCGATGCTTGCGGTCGCCGGGCGCGGCGCGCTGGACCTGGCGGCCGGCACCCTGGACTACCGGCTGACCGCAACGGTCCTGCGCGAAGCCGTCGACCCGGCCACCGGGGAACGCAGCGAGCTGGCGGGGACCCGTATCCCGCTGCGCCTGAGCGGGGAGCTCGACTCGCCCCGGGTCAGCGTGGACGTGGAAGAGTTGCTCAAGGAACAGGCGGTGGAGGAGCTCAAGGAACGTGCGCTCGACCCGTTACGGAAGCTGCGCGAGCGGCTGCGCCCGGACGGATGAGGCCGATACGCTGCGCGGGCCTGGCTGCCGCGGCCCTGCTGTTCTTGCATGGGCCGCCCGCCGCGGCCTTCGAGCTGCTGAGCGTGGACAGCCGCCGCGACGGCGCCGCCTACGAGCTGCGGATCGAGGCGAGGTTCCGGGCGGATGCTCAGCAGCTGCTGACGGTGCTCACCGATTACGACCGCATCCACGAGCTGCATCCCCGGTTGCTCGCCAGTCGCTCGCTCGGGCCGGTGGCGCCCGGGGTCGAGGAGGTTTACGTCCGCCTCGAGGGTTGCGTCGTCGTGTTCTGCCGGACGCTGCACAGGGTAGAGCAGATCCGTCTCGAGGGCGGCGCCCTGATCGCGACCGACGTGCCCCGCCGCGGCTCCTTCCGAGAGGGCCGGACCGAGTGGCGCTTCCGGGTCGAGCCGCAGGGCACCGTGCTCGAATACCAGACGCATTTCGTGCCCGCCTTCGAGCCCATGCCGTTGCTCGGCCCGGCGCTGCTGCTGGAAGCTGTCGAGCAGATGACGCTCGAGACGATGGCCGAGGTGGACCGGCGGGCCTTGCTGGATGAGTGATGCCTTCGCCGACCGGCTGCTGGCCTGGTTCGACGACCATGGCCGCCACGACCTGCCGTGGCAGCTGGAACACAGCCCCTACCGAACCTGGGTCGCCGAAATCATGCTGCAGCAGACCCAGGTCGGCACGGTGATTCCGTATTTCGAACGGTTCATGGCGCGCTTTCCGACCGTCGCGGACCTCGCGGCTGCGCCGCTGGACGAGGTCCTGCATCTCTGGTCGGGACTGGGCTACTACGCCCGGGCACGTAACCTCCATAGCGCGGCGCAGCGGGTGGTTGCCGGGCACGGCGGCGAGCTGCCAACCCGGCTGGAAGCATTGCACTCGCTGCCCGGCATCGGGCGCTCGACGGCCGGCGCGATCCTCGCTCAGGCGCACGGCCAGCGTCATGCGATCCTCGACGGGAACGTCAAGCGGGTGCTGGCGCGGGTGCATGCCGTGGAGGGCTGGCCCGGGCGGCTGCCGGTGGAGCGCCGGCTGTGGGAACTGGCGGAGTCGCATACGCCCCGCGAGCGGATCGGGGACTACACGCAGGCGATCATGGACCTCGGCGCCACCGTGTGCCGGCGGAGCCGGCCGGCCTGCGACGCCTGCCCGGTGGCGGTCGACTGCAAGGCCCGCCGCATGGGGCGGCAGGCGGACTTCCCGGCGCCGCGGCCGCGCCGCGAACGTCCCCTGCGACACACCCGGATGCTGCTGCTGCAGGATGCGGCCGGCGCCGTCCTGCTCGAGCGGCGGCTGCCGACGGGCGTCTGGGGCGGGCTGTGGTGCCCGCCCGAGCTGGGCGGGGAGAGCCCGGAAGCCTGGGGGGGCCGGGTCCTCGGCGCGAGGCTGAGCGTCGGCTCGGGGCTGGCCCCGGTGCGCCACGGCTTCACCCATTTCGAACTTGAGATCACCCCGCTGCGGGCGCGGCTGGAGTTGCCGCCCGCCCGCGTGCTGGAGAGCGACCGGTGGGTCTGGTATAACGCCCGCTCCCCGGCGAAGCTCGGGCTGGCCGCCGTAGTCGGGCGGCTCATCGCGGCGCTCCAGGCGCCGGCAGCACCCGCCGGAAATCAAGCCGCAAGCAGGAAGGCACCATGACCAGAACCGTCAATTGCGTGGTGCTCGGCCACGAGGCCGAGGGCCTGGACCGTCCGCCCTATCCCGGCGAGCTCGGGCAGCGCATCTACGAGCAGGTCTCCAAGCAGGCGTGGCAGCAGTGGCTGGCGCACCAGACCATGCTGATCAACGAGTACCGGCTGGTGGTCATCGAGCCGCAGGCCCGCGAGTTCCTGCGCGAGCAGATGGAGCAGTTCTTCTTCGGCAGCGGCGCCGCGCGGCCCGAGGGCTACGTTCCGCCCGCGGAAGACTGAGCGCTCGCGGGCACCTCGAGGAGCTGCACGGAGAACAGCCCCTGCGGGTCGGTCCAGGCGCGCGACACGTCGAAACCGGCCGCCTCGGCCAGCGTGCGGAAGGCCGCCGGCGTGTACTTGTGGGAGTACTCGGTCACCAGCGCCTCGCCGGCGGCGAAGCCGAACGCTCGCCCGGCGACGTGCACCTGCTGCTCGCGAGTGCTGATCAGCCGCATCTCGATCCTGGCCGCGTCGGCGTCCCACACCGCCTGGTGGCGGAATGCCCCGACGTCGAAGTCAGCGCCCAACTCGCGGTTGAGGCGAACCAGAAGGTTGAGGTTGAAGGCGGCGGTGACGCCCGCGGCGTCGTTGTAGGCGCGCTCAAGCGTTGCCCGGTCCTTCACCAGGTCCACGCCCACCAGCATGGCGCCGCCCGGGCCGACCTCGCGGCAGGTGGTGGCCAGCAGGTCCGCGGCCATGGGGCGCGGGAAGTTGCCGATGGTCGAGCCGGGGAAGAAGGCCACGTTGCGCTCGACGGGTCGCCTGCTCGGCTCCGGCAGCGCGTAGGGTTCGGTGAAATCGGCCGTCACCGGGAGCACCTCGAGATCGGGAAAGTCGGCCGCGATGCGCGCCGCCGCCGCCAACAGGTGCTCGCGCGAAATCTCCACCGGCACATAGGCCGCCGGGTCCTCGAGTTGCGCCAGCAGCAGCTCGGTCTTCAGCGCCGAGCCGGAGCCGAGCTCGATGAGCCGCACGCCGGGACCCAGCGCGGCGGCCATGTCGGCGCCGTCCCGCTCCAGGATCCCGATCTCGGTGCGGGTCGGGTAGTACTCGGGTTGGCCAGTAATGGCATCGAACAGTTCCGAGCCGCGCTGGTCGTAGAAATACAGGGAGGGGATGTTCTTCTCCGGGAGCGCCAGGCCGCGCAACACGTCCTGCAGCATGACCTCGTCGTCCGGGCTGAAGTCGGCCATGCGGCCGAGATTCTCGGCCATCAGGCGTCCTTCGCCAGGCGCAGGCCGCTGAACTGCCAGCGCTGTGCGGGATAGAAGAAATTCCGGTAGGTGGGGCGGATGTGGCCCGCGGGCGTGGCGCAGGAGCCGCCTCGCAGCACCATCTGGCTGCACATGAACTTCCCGTTGTACTCGCCCAGGGACCCGGCCAGGGGGCGGAAGCCCGGGTAGGGCGCGTAGGGGCTGGCGGTCCACTCCCAGACGTCGCCGTAAAGCTGGCGCAGGCCGGCGCCGGGGATCGCGGGCTGCGGCTCGAGGAAGCCGCTGTCCACGAAGTTGCCGGCAGGCGCCTCGCGCGCCGCCGCCGTTTCCCACTCGAACTCGGTCGGCAGCCGCGCCCCGGCCCAGCGGGCGAAGGCGTCGGCCTCGAAGTAACTCAGGTGGGCCACGGGCGCCGCCGGGTCGAGCGGGCGGACGCCGCCAAGCGTGAACACGTGCTCGAGATCTTCCTGCCAGTAGAGCGGTCGCTCCCAGCCCTCGGCCATCACCGCGGACCAGCCATCCGACAGCCAGAGCGCGGTGTTCCGATAGCCGCCGTCACAGATGAACTCGAGGTACTCGCCGTTGGTCACCGGGCGCGAGGCGAGCAGGTGCTCGCGCAGCAGCGTGCGATGGCGGGGCGTCTCGTTGTCGAAGGCGAACGTTCCACCAGCGTGGCCGGCCTCGACGATACCGCTGGGACCCCGGAGCCACTCCAGTCCGGGCGCCTCGCCCGTGTCCGGCGGCGGCAGCTCGCCGTAGGCCGGCAGCAGCGGGTTCTGCGCCAGCAGGTGCTTGATGTCGGTGAGCATCAGCTCCTGGTGCTGCTGCTCGTGGTTGAGTCCCAGGGTGACCAGCTGGTGGAGCTCCGGGTCGCCGGCCTCGGCCTCGAGCAGGCGGGTCATGGCGGCGTCGACATGCGCGCGGTAGGCCCGCACCTCGTCCAGCGAGGGTCGCGTGACCAGCCCGCGGCGCGGGCGCAGGTGCATCTGGCCGACCGTGAAGTAATAGGAGTTGAACAGGTAGGCGAAGCGGTCGTTGAAGACCCGGTAGCCGGGCAGCCGCCCTGCGAGCACGAACTGCTCGAAGAACCAGGTGGTGTGCGCCAGATGCCACTTGGCCGGACTGGCGTCGGGCATGCTCTGGACGCAGGCGTCCTCGGGCGAGAGCGGCGCCGCCAGCGCCTGGCTCCGGGCGCGCACTGCGACGTAGCTGTCATCGAGGCGCGCGACGGGGGACGGCGCCTCCGGCAGGGGCTGGATGGTGCTCACAGTCAATGTGGGGATGCCAGGGCCGGCCCTCAGGGTAGACGGTGTGACGAAGCCGGGTCAAAAGGCCGCGACGCCCCGTCCCGCCTTGACTGCCCGGCGGCCGCATGGGTCTAATACGCGCCTCCCGCCGGCGGCCAGGTAGCTCAGTTGGTAGAGCACGTGACTGAAAATCACGGTGTCGGCAGTTCGATTCTGCCCCTGGCCACCATTTTCCCGCGCCGCGCATGAGCCTGCTGCAGGGAAAGTCCAGGGCCAAGTCGGGCCGCCGGGTCGTGATCGACCTCCAGAAGGCCGAGCGGGCCTTCAAGGACGGACACTCCGGGGAGGTCGAGCAGCTCTGCAACGAGGTCCTGGAGGAGAGCCCCGGCAACTGCCAGGCGCGGCTCCTGATGGCGGAGCTGCGTTTTCGCCAAGAACGCTTCGACGAGGCGGAAAGCTGGGTCAGCCGGGCCCGCGAGATCGAGCCCGACAACCCGCGCGGCCTCAACCTGCTCGGCAAGATGCTGCTGCGTACCGGCGATCTGTCCGCGGCCGAGGCGGCCTTCCGCCAGGCGGCCGATGCCGCGCCCGACTATGCGGACGCCCTGGCGCACCTCGGTTACGTGCTCTTCCAGGCCGGGCGGGATGCCGAGGCGGAGCCGTGGTTCCTCAAGGCCATCGGGCACGACCAGGAGCACGGCCTCGCCAACCTGTCGCTGGGCAAGATGTATTACCGGCAGGGACGCCCCGACCTCGCCGTGCCCTATCTGCAGGCGGGTATCCAGCGGGAGCTGACGCATCGCGCGGGCCAGAAGACGCTGGCTGATGCGCTCTGGGAACTCGGCCGTTTCGACGAGTCCATCACCGCATTCCGGCGCCTGGTCGCGGCCGGCGAGATTGATCCCGCCGTCTACTGCGGCCTGGCGCGAGCGCTGGCGGCCATGGGCGAGCTGGACCAGGCCCTCGCCGGCTACGAGGCCGCGCTCGAATTCGATCCCGATCATCCGGTCGCGGCCGCCGGCCTGGCCGAGGTAATGCTGGCGCTCGGCCAGACCGCCGCAGCCCTCGCCTTTATCGCGCCACGCGCCGCGCGGGACGAGGAGCCCGTCTGCCTGCAGGTTGCATATGCCCGGGCCCTCCGCGCTGCAGGCCGCGGGTCGGAGGCGCTCCTGTGCCTCGCCGGGGTGGTCAAGCGAAGGGCGCCCGCGGCCGAGCTCGCGCCCGCACACCGGCTGCTCGGCGAGTTGCTGGACGCGCGCGGTGAGTACGGCCGTGCTTTCGCCCAGCACCGGCAGGCCAACCGGCTGCGCCCGGCGAACTATGATCCTGCCGGGCATGAGGACCTGGTGTCCCGCCTGGTCCGGACTGTCGACCGCGACCTGCTGGACAGCCTGCCCCGCGGGTCGGGCTCCGAGATTCCCGTGTTCGTCATCGGCCTGCCATGCGCCGGCTCCGGCCGGATTGCACAGCTGATTGCGAGCCACGAGCAGGCGGCCAGCGCCGGCCCGCTCCCGCACATCGATCTCGGCGCCGGCCGGATCGGGCGCTACAACAGCACCGGCCTGGCCTACCCGGAGTGCCTGGGGTCGATGACCGAGCGCGAAGTGCGCGAGTTGTCGGCGTCCTACCTGGCCCGGCTGTTTGCCGCGGGCGAGGGTGCGCGCCGGGTCGTCGACGCCATGTGGCTCAATTTCCTCCACGTCGGCCTGATCGAGCTGATGTTCCCGCAAGCACGCCTCGTGCACTGCGTGCGAGATCCGCTCGATGTCGGCCTCGGGTGCTATTTCCGCTTCTTCGAAGGCATGCCGGCGCCGTTCTCCGGGGCCCTTGGCGACTTCGGACCGTTCTACGCGTCGTACCTGCGCCTGATGAAGCACTGGCGCGGGACCACCCGGCTCAGGGTCCTGGACGTGGACTACGCGGCGCTCTGCCGCGATCCCGGCGTCGAGGGCGGGCGCATCATGGAGTTCCTCGGCCTGGACCCGGACCCGGCCCGGCGTGTTGAACCGGTGCCGGGGACGGTAGCCGCCTGCGAAGGTCGGCCCGGGTGGCACCGTGACTACGCCGAGCACATCGAGCCGCTGCGCCGGAGCCTGGCAAGCGTGGCCGGCGGCGAGGGCGGGGAGCCCGAATAAGAAGGGCGACGGCCGTGTCAGGCCGCCGCCCTTGGGTTCCCCCGCGAGGCTCGATCAGCTGCTGCTGGTCTTCTTCTTGCTCGCAGCTTTCTTCTTGCTTGTGGCCTTCTTCTTACTCGTGGCTTTCTTCTTTGCGGCCGGCTTCTTCTTGCTGGCTGCTTTCTTCCTGGTCGCTGTCTTCTTCTTGGTGGCGGGCCGTTTCTTCGCCGCGGCCTTCTTGCGAGTCGTGGTCTTGCGCTTGCGCGTGGCCTTCTTCTTCGCCGGCGCACCGGTGCGCTTGGCCCACTCTGTCTCTACCGCGGCCACGGCCTTGTCGATGCCGGTGACGCGCCGGAGATAGTCATACGCCTTGCTGGCTTCGCTGCGCAGCCACTTCTGGTCCTTCGTGACGGCGTCCAGTTCCTTGCGGGCGTCCGTCAGCGTCTTCTCGATCCGCTTGGCTTGCGTCGCCGCTGCCTTGGAGCCCTCGTTGACCGCCTTCTGGGCCTGCTCCTGCAGGCGCCGGGCGAGGTCGTTGACGCGCTCGGCCGTCTTGTTGGCGCGGGCGGTGAGCTTGTCGAGCTCACGGCGCAGTCCCTCGTAGGTCCGCTGCGCGGCATTGATCATTTCCTGCCGTGCGTCCTGGAATGTCTTCTCGATTTCGCTCAGCTGTCTGTCCATGGGTTTTCCTTCAGATGCGTGCCCCACGGGCGCAACGCGCCCTGCTCCCCGCACTATAGTTCAGCGCGGAGGATGCTTCCAAAGAAATGTGGCTTCGGATTTCCGCTACTTCACGCGCTTGACGCGCACGGTGCGGTTGAGTCCCTCGGCCTGCAGCGAGAAGCTGCCGAGGAAACCGCGAGTGATGATGACGTCCCGGTCCTCGCCGCTGTATTCGTACCGCCCTGACTCCGTCTGCTGCCAGACCTGCCCGTTGTCGAGCTCGAAGACCGTATCGCCCGACCAGCCCCTGAAGCCGCCGATGACGCCGGCCTTGACCGAGTCGACCGCCGCAGCACGCTCCTGCTCCAGCCCGAACGCCTGCTCCGGTCCCGGGGCGGGCGCTGGGGCAGCGGTCGGAGCGGCTGCGGCCGCTGCGGCTCCGGCCACCGGTGCGGAACTGCCGGGAAGCGCCAGCCCCAGCTCGACCACGGCCACCGCCATGCGGTCGTAGCAGGCCAGCCGAGCGTCCGGATCGCGAAGCTCGAGGCACTTGATGAACCCCCGGGTCGCTTCCTCGGCACCCTCCGCCGCCTGGGCCTGCACGCCGGGCGGCAGCAGCAACAGCGGCAGCCACAGCCATGCGCGGCCCCGCCTGGCGCGGGGCGGGGAACTTGCGGGATGCGGCGTGGACTCCATGAACATGAGGCTTCTCCGTGGTGCCGGCGCGCGGCGCCGCTGTGGGGCTGAACCGACCAATACCGGTTATTCTACGCGAGGGTCGACGAGGTGCAGAGCAAGGACATGGTCAAGCAAGCTGCGGGCGGCGCACGCGAACGCCTCGATGCCGAAGAGTGGAGCCGCTTCTGGGAGCGCAGCACCCTCACGACCTTCGAAGGCCACTTCAGCGGCAACTATGACGCCGAGATCCGCGAGTTCTGGCGCGCTGCTCTTGCGCCGCTGCCCCCCGGGGCCGTGGTCGTCGATCTCGCGACTGGCAACGGAGCCATTCCACTGCTGGCCGCGGAATTCGCCCGCGAGGAGGGCAAGCCGCTGCAAATCACCGGCCTGGACAGCGCCGCGATCGACGCCGCCCGCCTCAAGGCGGCCCGGCCAGAACTCGCCGCCGGCCTCGATGCCGTCACCCTCCGGGGTGGCACGCCCCTGGAGGCCACGGGCCTGCCGGCCGCCAGCGTAGATCTCGTGACCAGCCAGTATGGCTTCGAGTACGGCGACACGGCCGCCGGCGGCCGCGAGATCGCCCGCATTCTCCGGCCGGGCGGCCGCCTCGCCATGATCATCCATCACGACGAGTCGGCGATCCTGTCGCAGGCGCGTGAGGGCCTGCGACAACATCGGCTCTGTTTCGAGCAGGAGCGCTTCGTCTACCTGGCCCGCAAGATGATCAAGATCTTCCGGGGGCTCAAGACCGGGCCCCAGCGGGGGGGCGTGCACTGGACGCCCGGGGCGATCAAGGTCCGCGAGGAGCTGATGGGGGCCGCCCAACGACTCCAGCAGTATGCGCGGCGCCCCGAGGTGCGCCGCGAGGATGCCGGCTTCCTCGAGTTCATGGTGCCTTCGGTGCTGCGCCTGCTGGAGCAGAGCCGGGCGCTCTCCCCGGTTGCTGTTGAGCAGGCCTGGAGCGAGATCGAGGGGGAGGCCGAGGCCTACCGCCTGCGCATGGCGGACCTGGTGTCGGCCGCCTGCGGCGAGCAGGACATGGCCCGCCTCGAGGCGGAGCTGGGCGCGGCGGGCCTCACGGACCTGGCCCGGGCGCCTCTTGTTTACCGGGCTGACCTGTTGCTCGGCTGGACGCTGAGGGGGCGGAAGCCCTGACCCCAGTCATGTTGCGTAAGCGCAACAGGCACAATCGGCTGGGTGTGGTCAAAAAGATACAGACTATCCATTGTGGTGACCGGTCCCGGCACCTCCCGGAAACACTCCGCACTGTCGTCGCCAATGCAATGAATCTGGACAGAATCCAGCCTGTGGCAAGGGATCGTCGCCGGCCGGTCGCGGATGCGGGCCCTGAGTAGAAACCGAAAAAAATTCGCCCCGGGGTGTTGGCATCGGGCAACAAATTAGGCTAGTCTCCGGCGACGGGTGTTCAGGCCGGGTGGCATTCGTGTCCGAAACGGCCGCAAAAACACTTGGGATAAGGGGAGTCCGACTCACGAGTTTGTGCATAGTCGCAGCACGCGAGCGGAAGTTTGAAAACCTAGGAGGAAACCTTCCGATGAGAAATAACCAGCTCAGGCTTGCGGTGCGCACTGCGCTCACGGCCGGTGCCCTGGCGACCGCCGCCACCGCGCCGTCTGCGTTCGCGCAGGAAGAAGCCGCCGACCTGGAACGCGTCCAGGTCACCGGCTCGCGAATTAAGCGCACAGACATCGAGGGCGCTCTGCCCGTAACCGTGATCGATCGCGAGACGATCGAGCTCTCAGGCGAGTCGTCCGTTGCGGAACTGCTGCGTAACCAGCCCATCAACAGCGCCGGTTCCTTCCGGCCGCGGTCCGGCAGCTCCGCCCAGTCCTTCAGCGGCCTGTCGCTGCGCGCCCTGGGCGCCGGCCGCACGCTGATCCTGGTCGACGGCCGCCGCGCGCCGAACGCGCCGAACTTCGGTGCCGGCCAGGACCTGAACTCTGTCCCGCTTGCGGCGGTAGAGCGCATCGAGATCCTGTCCGACGGCGCCTCGGCCATCTACGGCTCCGACGCCATCGGCGGCGTGGTGAACATCATCACCCGCAAGGACTTCACCGGCGCGCAGCTGAACGTGGGCAAGGGCAACCCGACCCGCAGGGGCGGCGACACCGAGGACGCTTCCGTGATCTTCGGCGCCTCCAGCGCCAACGGCCAGGTGATGGCCGGTGCCTCCTACTCGAAGCGCGACATCATTTTTGCGCGCGACCGCGAGTGGTCGGCCGGCGGTGCGTCCACCTTCTCGAACAACTTCCTGGGCTCCGACCCGCTGCGCTTCATCGGCCCGGACGACGGCCCGAACATCGCCGGCCCCGGCAACGTGGCTGGCTGTGAAGGCCCCGGCTTCACGCTCGATCAGGGCAACGGCTTCTGCTTCTACGACTTCACGCTCGTGTCGGCGGACGAGGCCGAGGTCGAGAACCAGTCGGTCTTCACCCGTGCCCGTTACGACATCAACATGGACTGGAGCGTCTACGGCAACTTCGCCGTGAACCGCGTCAAGTCCTTCGGCCGCTACGCGCCGGTCCCGTCCTCGCCCTGGCTCGTGGGCGGTTTCGGCGCCATCGTTCTGCCGGTCGATTCGCCGAACCACCCGGCGACCGCGCCGGGCGACGGCGGCCTGAACCCGTTTTGGGAGAACTACACCGGCCTGGCCGACGAGACTCTCCTGCTGCGGCATCGCTTCGCCGCCAACGGGCCGCGTGACACCAGCACCGACGCTAACACCTACGACTTCGACGTCGGCTTCCAGGGCCGTATCGGGAACTTCGACCTCGAGGGCGGTCTCCGCCGCGTCGACTCGCAGTACTACGAGATCGGTCGCAATTACATCGTGTCGGCGCTGGCCCAGCCGCAGATCACGGACGGCGTGTACAACATCTACGATCCGTTCGGCGCCACGCAGGACGTGCTGCAGTCGTTCACCGCGACCCTGAACCGCGACTCGCGCTTCGTCTCTCGCGAGGCCTACGCCCTGGCGTCGACCGACCTGTTCGAGATGGCGGCCGGTCCGGTGAGCGTCGCCTTCGGTGCGGAGTATCGCGACGAAGACTACTACGATCTGTACGACGATCTGCAGGCGAACGGCAACATCACCGGTTCGTCCGGTAACTCGGCGTTCGGTAACCGCGACCAGTGGGCTGCCTACTTCGAGGCCCTGGTGCCGGTCACCGAGACCCTGGAAGTGACGATCGCCGGTCGTAACGACGACTACAGCGACTTCGGTTCCGAGTTCTCGCCGAAGCTGGCCTTCCGCTGGCAGCCGCTGAGCGAGCTGACGGTCCGTGGTTCCTGGGGCCAGGGCTTCCGCGCCCCGCCGCTGGACATCCTGTCCGCCCAGCCCTCCTTCTCGGCCGACAGCGTCCGCGATCCGCAGACCTGTATCGCCTTCGGCCAGCCGGAGGACTGCCAGACCCAGATCAACGGCTTCGTGATCGCGAACCCGGACCTGGGCGCCGAGCAGTCTGACCAGTACAGCTTCGGTGTGGCTTACGAGCCCTTCGACTGGCTGAACGGCTCCATCGACTACTGGAGCATCGAGATCGAGGATCGCGTGGCCGGCATCGGCCAGCAGCAGATCGTCAACTGCCTGGCCGGCACGACCCAGAACTGCCCGCCGGGACTGCGCGACCTGACTTTCCTCGGCACGAATCCGCCGTACCCGAATGCGGGTCTCGGTGTTGCCCGTAACGCCGACGGCTCGATCCGCTTCATCCAGCGCGGCTTCGCTTCGCTGGGTACGATCGAAACCTCGGGTGTGGACTTCAACATCCAGACCAACTTCGACCTGGGCGGTTTCGGTCGGATCACCAACGAGCTGCTGGCGAACTACTACCTCGACTACAAGGTCGACAGTGGCGAAGACGTCTCCGGCGAAGCTGGCCTGCCCGAGTGGCGCGCCATCCTGCGCAAC
>JASFEC010000008.1:0-20571 GCA_050125045.1 Gammaproteobacteria bacterium
ACCCTGCCGAGTCGCTCCAGCGGAATCTGCTTTTCCAGGCTGCTGCGCTGCTCCTCGGACAGTGCCGCGGTCATGTCGGTCTCGATGAACCCGGGAGCGACGGCGTTCGCGGTGATGCCGCGCGACCCGACCTCGCGCGCCAGCGATCGCGTGAAGCCCACGAGCCCGGCCTTGGCGGCGCAATAGTTGGCCTGGCCGGGATTGCCCATCAGCCCCACGACCGAACCGATATTCACGATGCGGCCGCGGCGCGCCTTCATCATCCCCCTCAGGCAGGCGCGACTGGTTCGGTAGAGCGAGGTGAGATCGGTGTCGAGAACCTGCTGCCAGTCCTCGATCTTCATGCGCAGCAGGAGCCCGTCGCGGGTGATGCCGGCGTTATTCACCAGCACGGTCACCGGCCCTTCATCGGCAGAGATGTCGCTGACAACGCGGTCGACGTCGGCGTCGCTTGCCACGTCGAGCCGAATTCCCCGGCCGTGAATACCGGCGGCGGCCAGCGCTGCCGAGATGGCGTCGGCACCCGCATCGGTCGTTGCGGTGCCGACGACGGTGGCGCCAGCCCGGCCGAGCGTCTCGGCGATGGCCCGCCCGATGCCCCGCGAGGCTCCAGTAACCAGCGCGACTTCGTCTTTCAGCTTATGCATGCCGCCCCTCCTCGGCCGCGGTCAGCGCGGTCTTCAGTGTTTCCGGGTCGTCCACCGGCAGTGCGGTGAGCGTACGGTCGATACGCTTCGCCAGCCCGCAGAGCACGCGCCCGGGACCGAACTCGAACAGCTGGCTTACGCCGGCCTGCTGCATTGCCCGGACGCAACCCACCCAGCGGACCGGGCTGTGCACCTGGCGAGCCAGGGCGGCCCGGATGGCTTCGGGCTCGCCGCGCGGAGTCGCATCGACGTTGTGGTAGACAGGCGCTGCAGGCGCATGCAGCTCGATCTCCGCCAGCGCCTGCGCGAGCCGTTCGCCAACCGGGTCCATCAGCCGGCAGTGCACCGGGACGCTGACCGGCAGCGCCATCGCGCGGCGTGCCCCGGCGGCCCGGGCCAGCTCGATCGCCCGCTCGACCGCCGCGCGCTCGCCGGCGATTACCACCTGTCCGGGAGCGTTGTAGTTCACGGCCTCGACCACGCCACCCGCAGCGGCGGCTTCAGCGCATGCGGCCTCGACCGCGCTGTCTTCCAGGCCGAGAACGGCGGCCACAGCCCCCGAGCCGGCCGGGACGGCCTGCGCCATCCACTGGCCGCGCAGCCGGACGATGCGGACTGCGTCGGCGAACTCCAGGGCTCCGGCGCAAACCAGCGCCGTGTACTCGCCGAGGCTGTGGCCCGCGAGGGCTGCCGCCGACGGCCCGCCGTGCGCGCGCCAGGCCCGCCAAGCGGCCACGCCGGCGGTCAGCATCGCCGGCTGGGTGAGCTCGGTCTGGTTGAGCTGCTCGACCGGACCGTCGCGCACGACGGCCGCCAGGTCGAAGCCGAGCGCCTCGCCCGCCTGGTCGAAGGTCTCGGCGGCAGCCGGCTCGGCAGCCAGCAGTTCGGCCAGCATGCCCACGCTCTGCGAGCCCTGGCCGGGAAATACGGCGCCCATGGCCATTGATGCAACTCCTCTCCACCGGGGCGGTCATTATAGTCAGAGCCCCCGCGTCGGTGCCCCATGCCGCAGGGGAGACCCGCGAGCCATCTGATATCATCGCCACATCCAGATTGCAGCGCCGGGCGCCGTCCCGACGCCCCAGACCCGAGGCCCAGACATGCTCCGCAACAGAATCGCCACCGCAATGCAGACGGACCCGCGTGCCGGCCGGCAGTCCGGCTTCACCCTGATCGAGATCATGGTTGTCGTGGTCATCCTCGGCATCCTCGCCGCCATCGTGGCGCCGAACGTCATCACCCGGATCGACGACGCCTCGATCAACCGCGCCAAGCAGGACATCCGCGGCATCGAGAGCGCGCTGAAGCTCTACTACATGGACAACTCGCGCTACCCCACTACCGACCAGGGGCTGGAGGCGCTGACCACGCAGCCGAACGACCCTTCGCTGCGCAACTGGCGCGGCCCGTATCTCGACAAGCTGCCGCGGGACCCCTGGAACAACACCTATCGTTATCTCTACCCGGGTCGCAACGGCGAGTTCGATGTCTTCACCTATGGAGCCGACGGGCAGCCGGGTGGCGAAGGCATCAATGCTGAAATCGGCAACTGGTCTGTCTACTGACGCCCGCGCTCCGGCGAGCCGCGCAGCGGGTTTCTCGCTGATCGAATTGCTGGTGGTGATCGTCGTGCTGGCGATCGCTGCCGCGGCCGTCGTCCTCTCCACGGCCACGCTGCGGGCAGACGACCCGGCGGAAACCGAGGCTCGTCGGCTGACGGCCCTGATGGGTTTCATCGCCGAAGAAGCCCTGCTCCAGGGCCGGGATTTCGGCGTGGAGTTCGCCCCGGATGGCTACCGCTTTCTCTCCTGGGATCCGGATTCGCGCTTGTGGTCGGTTGTCGACGATGAGGCGGCCCTGCGCGCCCGCGAGCTGCCGCCGGACCTGGAGTTCGTGCTGGCGGTAGACGGGCGCGAGATCGTGCTCGAGCGCGAGGAGCGACGTCGCCAGGCCGACGAACTCGTGCCGCAGGTCGCGATCTTCTCGAGCGGCGAGTTCACGCCCTTCGAGCTTTTCATCGTGGGTGACTATGTCGCGGATGCCTGGGAGCTGCGCGGCCTGATGAACGGGGAGCTGGAGCTGACCGGGCCGGAGGAGACATTGTGACCCGGAACCGTGGCTTCACGCTGCTCGAGGTCATGGTGGCGATGGTGATCGTGGCGATCGGGCTGATCGCGGCTTACAACGGCGTGATCCAGATGGCCCATTCCACCACAACCCTGCGCGAGCGGGCTTTCGCCGACTGGATCGCCATGAACCAGATCGCCGAGATCCGTATCGGCGGCGAGTTCCCCGAGGTCGGCCGTTTCGACGGAGACGTGGAGTTTGCCGGCCGCGACTGGCGCTGGGAGGCCGAGGTCGAGGAGACCGGCGTGGACGGCATGCGCCGGGTCGATATCGCCGTCGCCTATGTCGAGTCACCCGACCAGCCGGTCACCTTGATGACGGGGTTCATCAGTCGCGACAGCGGCGGCTTCCAGCCGCTCGACTGGTGGGGCGGCGACGACCTGGTGGAGGGCGAGGCACCGGGCGAAAACGAGCCGGGCGAAGATGCCGCGCCCCCGGTAACGCCGAGGCCTGAGCCCGAGCCGCCCGACGAGGCCGGCGAATGAGGCGCGCCGCCGGGTTCACACTGCTGGAGGTCCTGGTCGCAGTCGGCGTTTTTGCCGTGGTCGGCATGGGCGCCTATGGCGGGCTGCAGGCCGTGATGACGCAGCGGGAGATCGCCCGCGACAATGCCGACCGCTTCCGCGAGCTGCAGTTCGCCGTGCAGCAGTTGACCCGAGACCTTTACCAACTCAATCCGCGGCCCGTGCGCGAGCCTCTCGGCGACGGCTATCGCGCGGCCGTGTATGCCGATCCCCGGGCCGAAGTGGCTCTCGAGTTCACGCGCGGGGGATGGACCAATCCCCTCGGCCAGCCGCGCGCCGCCGTTCAGCGCGTCGCCTATGAGCTGGAAGGAGACCGCCTGCTGCGCCGCTACTGGTTCGTGCCCGACCAGACTCTCGGCGAGGAGCCGGTCGAGCGCGAAATACTGAGCGGAGTGCTGGATTTCCGGGTGCGTTTCTATGCGTCCGACGCATGGGTCGAGGCGTGGCCGGGACAGGCGGGGGCCGATCCGGCTATTCGCCCGGGCGCCGTCGAGTTGGTGCTGGAGCTGGAAGACTGGGGCGAAATTCGCCGGCTGGTGGAGGTGCCGCGATGAGTGTGCGGTCCCGCCAGCGGGGCGTGGCGCTGATCACCGCGGTCCTGGTGGTGGCGCTGGCGACCGCGATCGCAGCCACGCTGACCTGGGAACTGTTCCTCGACCAACGGCGCGCCCAGGGTCGCGTCACGGTCGACCAGGGCCTGATGTACAGCCTGGGCGCAGAAGCCTGGGCCAGCCAGGTGCTCCAGGACGATGCGGAGGACAACCAGGTGGATCATCCGCGCGAACCCTGGGGCCTGCAGATCACGCCGTTGCCGATCGAGGGCGGCCAGATCCAGGGCCGGATCGAAGACCTGAACGGCCGCTTCAATTTGAACAACCTGGTCGATGCGGCGGGGGCGACCGATCCGCTGGCGCTGGAAACCTTTCGCCGGCTGCTGCAGAGCCTCGATCTCGATATCCGCCTCGCGGACCGCATGGCGGACTGGATCGACCGGGACCCGGAGCCGAACTTCCCCGACGGCGCGGAGGATGCCGAGTACTTGTCTCGGCAACCGCCCTTTCGGGCCGCGAACCGCCCGGTGACGAGCCCCTCCGAGGTGCTGGTTGTGTTCCCCGAGCTCGGCGCAGAGGGTTATGCCCGGCTCCGTCCCTACATCACCGCCCTGCCGCGCGGGACCCGCATCAACATCAACACGGCCCTGCCCGAGGTGCTGATGGCCACCTCGGAAAGCTTCGGCTTCACCGAGGCGGAGCGCATCTTTCTCGACCAGCCGGAGGACGGGTGGCAGGAGGTCGAGCAGCTCGGGGAGATGATCCCCGAGGACGCGCGCGCCTGGCTCGGCGTGAGCAGCGAGTGGTTCCGGCTGTCGGTACGGGTCGATGTTGGCACCCAGCGGTTCACCATGTACAGTCTGCTCCACCGAAATCCGGGCGGTGCCGTCACCACGGTGCTCCGCAGTTTCGCCGACGAATGAAGGCCCCTGCGCCATGACTGAGACCCTGGTAATCCGCCTCGACCCCTCCGACCCGGAGCTCGGCGCCTGGGTCGTCGTCGACGCCGAGGGCCGCCTGGTCGGCCCGCCCGGTGAGGGTGCCGTGGCGGAGGCCGCCGAGGCCGCTGCCGGACGGCGACTCGCGGTGCTGGTCCCGGCCGAGGACGTCCTGCTCACCTGCGCAGAGCTGCCGGTGCGGGGGGCGAGCAAAATCCTGAAGGCGCTTCCGTTCGCGCTCGAGGAGCAGATCGCGGAGGACATCGAGGCGCTGCAGTTTGCCGCCGGCCGCGCCGAGGGTCACAAGGTGCCGGCCGCGGCCGTGGACCGGGCGCAGCTCGAGGGCTGGCTGGCGCCCCTGGAGAGCGCCGGCCTGGAACCGCAGCTGCTGTGTTCCGAGGCCGAGGGCTGCCCGGCCGCCCCGAACCACCTCAGCTGGCTGCTCGAGGAGCAGCGCTGCCTGGCTCGCAGCGGCGAAGACCTGCCCATCGTGCTCGAGATCGAAAGCGTGGAAGAGGCGCTGCGCTACGGCCCGGATTTTCCGGGTGAGCCGGAGGAACCCCGGCACCTGTCGGTCTACCTCACGCCCGCCGCGCAAGAGCGGCACGGCGAAGCTCTCGAGGCAATGCGCGACGAGGTCTCGAGCCTGGAGGTCAGGCTGCTGCCCGACGGCGTCCTGCCGCACCTGGCCGCCGGCATCGTGCGCCGGGCGCCGATCAACCTGCTGCAAGGGGCGTTTGCGCCTCGCACCCAGGTGGATCGCTTGTGGCGGCCGTGGCGAGCTGCGGCCGCGCTCCTCGGCGTCCTGGCGGTAGTCGTCCTCGCGCGCCAGGGGCTCGAGTTGCACCAGTTGCAGCGCGAGGAGGCCCGGCTCGACGAGGCCATCGCGGCGGCGTTCCAGCAGGCGATGCCCGGCGCACGGATGGAGGATCCGAGATTCCAGGTAGAGCGGCGCCTGGCGGCACTGCGCGGCACGGCGGGTCCGGGTGGCAGCGGCTTCCTCTCGGCCCTGGAGACGGTCGGCGGGGCCCAGGCCGGCATCCCGGGCCTGCGCATCGAGGCCGTGAGTTATCGCACCGGCACGCTGGACCTCAAGCTGACTGCGCCGACCGTGGAAGCGCTCGAGGCCTTTCGCCAGGCCATGGGGCGTGACGGGCGGTTCGCGGCGAGCATCCAGCAGGCCGATCCCCGCGACGACGGGGTCGAAGGGCGGATCCAGCTGACCGGAGAGGGCGCATGAAGGACTGGTTCCTCAGTCTCGAGCGGCGCGAACGGCTGTTTCTCGGCGTCGGCGCGGTGGCCGTCGTCCTGCTGCTGGTGTGGGCGCTCCTGATCAGCCCCCTGAGCACGTCGACCTCGGCGACGACCCAGCGAGTCGAAATGAAACGCGAGACGCTGGCGTTTCTGCGGGGCGCGGCGGCCGAGCTCGCGGGTGCGGGCGGCGTGGCCGCGGCCGCGGCGGGCCCTAACCTGGCGGGCCAGTCGCTGGTGGTGATCGTGGACCGGACGGCGCGCACGGCGGGTCTCGGCACGGCGCTGACGCGTAATCAGCCGGTGGGCGAGGACGGGATTCGCGTGCGGCTCGACAACGCGTCTTTCGACGCCGTGGCCGCCTGGCTCGCCACCCTGAGCGCGTCCGCGGGGATGAGCATCGAGTCGGCGAGCTTCGATCGCACTCCGGACGAGGGACGCGTCAACGCCTCCCTGGTGTTGCGCCAGGGGCTGCAATGATCGCGGCCCGCCGCCGTTTCCTGCTCGCCGTGGCGGGCATCTTGGCCGCGCTCATGGCTGCCGTCGTGCACTTCCCCGCCCGCGTGGCAGCGGCCTGGTTCGCGCCGCCGGCCATCAAGCCCTGGGGGATCGAGGGCAGCATCTGGTCAGGGCGAGCTGCGGGCATCGTCATCCAGGGCCACGAGCTGGGGTCGCTGAGCTGGGACGCCCGGCCGTTGGCGGCGCTGGTGTTGCAGCCGGCCTGGGATTTCCAGCTGCGCCGCCCGGACGGCTTCGCTACAGGCCGCGTGCAGGTCTCGCCACTCGGCGGCCGCCTGGGGCTGGAGGACTTCCAGGCTGCACTGGAACTCGGGACCCTGCCGCGCATGGTTGTCCCGGAGGGTACTTCCGGCCAGGCCCGCGTGGAGTTGCAGCGGCTCGAACTCCGTGAAGGCTGGCCGGTCACCGTCGAGGGCCGGGCCACCGTCGCCGAGCTCGACCTCCCCGGCGTCATCCTGGCGCTGGGTCCCTTTGAATTCCTGTTCGAGCCGCAAGACGGTCCGCCTGTCGGCCAGGTAGTATCCCTGGGCGGGCCGCTGGCCGTCGACGGCAGCATCGAGCTGCCCGCGCCGGGTGAATGGCGGTTCCGGGCCGAGCTGGCGCCGGGAGAGAACCCGCCCCGGGAACTGATCGACGGCCTCAGGTTCGTCGGCGAGGACCTCGGCAACGGCAGGCGTCTGCTGGAGATGCGCGGCGAGCCGCAGTAAGGCTCAGCCAGTTCCCGGTTCCCATTCCCGCCAGGCCGCGTGCCGGGGAAAGTAGAGCCCCAGCCGCATCGTCCGGTCGTTCCCGGCCGCCATCAGCCGCGCGTATCGCTCCAGCTGCGGGCGGTAGCGTTCCTGCTCCCGGTCCAGGAAAGCATCGAGGTCGCTGCCTTCATGGCGCCCGGCCTTGTAGTCCACGATCCACAACAGGCCCTCCTCGTCGACGAAGCTGCGGTCGATGATGCCGTTGACGAGGCGGTCGTCCAGCCAGCCGCTGACCGCAAGCTCGCTGCAGGCCTGCTCGTGGCCGGGATCGAGCAGCCACCGTCCCCGCGGGTCGGCGAGCGTCGTATGCAGCGCCTGAAGGGCGTGCTCGAGGCCGCCAGAAAGCTCCGCGCCGCCGAGACCGGCCTCCTGCAGAAGCATGGCCAGCAGGCGGCGCTGCGCCTCGAGGCGTTTCGCGGGCCACGCCGCAGGCCCCTCGGCCGCGATCACCTGCAGCAGGCGGTGCACGGCGCGTCCGACCGCCCGCGCCTCGCGGCCCGACCAGTCGTACTCGACCATGGCCCCGAGGTCGGGCGGCGGTTCCTGCATGGTCGCCCACGGCACGGCGGCCGGCGGCGCCGGCACCACCCAGCCCGCCGGAAACCGCCGCAGCACCGCGGGCACTGCAGCAGGCGCCGGGTCCGTGGGCGCCCGGCGCCGGGCCAGTGCGTCGCGAAAGGCGCCGGCGCTCGAGTCCCACAGGCGCGCCAGGAGGCTTCCGGCGGCCGGCTGCCACGGGCGGCCGGTGTCCGGGTCATCGCGGCCGATCCCGGCGACCAGGTGCAGCTGGCGGACGGGCCGCGTCGTCGCCACATACAGGAGCCGGTCGAGTTCCAGCTGGTCACGGCGACCCTCCAGCTCCTGCAGGGCCTTGTGGAGCCGGTCGGGCTCTTCCCCGAGCGCCTCCAGGGGAGCCAGGACCAGCTCGGGCCCCTCGGCCCGGGTCTGCTCCAGCCAACGCAGCAACTGCTTCTCGTTGCGGCCGGTCCGGCGGTCCAGCGCGGGCAGGATCACATGATCGAACTCCAGGCCCTTGGCCTTGTGGATGGTGAGCAACTCAACCGCGTCCTCCGCGGCCGTTTCGGGCACGGCGTAAAGGTCAGCCAGCTGCCCGCCGAGGCGGACGGGGTCGTCCAGGTCGCCCTGCCCCGCCCGCTGGTCCAAGAAGTCGAAGAAGTTATGCGCATCGGTCAGCTCGGAAGGCCGCTCCAGCGTCGCGGGACCGCCGAGCGCGAGCCAGGCGCCCTGCACTACCCGCCGCAGCGCGCTCCGCCCGCGCGCGTCGACGGCAGGTTGCAGGGTCACCGCGACATGCTCGACCCGCTCCCGCCCGGCCGACGTGAGGTCCGCAAGCACCTCCGGCTGCTGCATTCGCAGCCAAACGTCGCCCTCCTCGTCGCCAGCCACTCGCAACAAGTCCGCCAGGCCGAGGCCGCACCAGGGCGCCCGCAACACGGCGAGCCAGGCGGTGCGGTCGGCCCGGTGGCTCAGCGCACGGGTGAGCGCTTCGAGGTCGCGGATGACGGGCGACTCCGCGAGGGGCTCGATCTCGATGGCCCGGCAAGGGATGCCTGCGGCCCGCAGCGCCGGGTATACCTGCGCTAGATGCCGCCGGCCGCGCACCAGCACCGCAATGCGCCCGGCGTCGCCACGCGCGCGCAGCTCGGCGACCAGGTGGCAGACGGCCCCGGCCTCGGCCTGGAAATCGCGCGCCGGCACTGCGGTGAACGTCACGGGGGCCTCCGGCAGTGCAGGTTGCCAAGGCGTCGACGGCGAGAACGGCACGGCTCCGAGAGACATGTCCTCATGTGACGGGAAGATGGCGGGAAATACGCCCGAAACCCAGTCCACCAGGGCCGCCTGGCTGCGGAAATTCACGTTCAGCTGCAGCCGCTCGAGCGATACGGTCCCGATGCCATGGCGCCAGGCCCGGATGAAGCGGCCGACGTCCGCTTCGCGGAAGCGATAGATCGACTGCATCGGGTCGCCCACGCAGAAGAGGCTCCGCCCGTCGCCGGCCATCCAGCCCGCGGTGAGGCGCTCCAGCAGTTCCACCTGCCCTTGAGACGTGTCCTGGAACTCGTCCACGAGCAGGTGGCTGATGCGCGTGTCCAGCGCCAGGGCGAGGTCCGTCGGGTCGTCGTGCGCACCCAGGGCGTCCAGAGCCGCCCGCGCCACACCGACGTAGTCGCTTGCCCCGCGCCCCGCGAATTCCACTTGCAGCATCGCGGCAGCTACGGGCAGCAGCGCCAGCAGGTGCTCCAGGATGCTCCAGCGCGCGTCATCGTAGGCCGGCTCCGGCAAATCCGGAACCCGTACCAGAGCGCCCGGGTCGACGCTGGACGCCAGCGTCTCGAGCAGGCCTTCCATGCGCTGCTTCTCGGCCCGAGCACCCGGCGGGAACCCCTGGTTCTTGTTCAGCCGCTTGCGCCATTTGCGCGGCTTCGCCGTGAGCAATGTTTCGGCCAGTACCCGCCAGCGTGGCAGTTCCGCCGCCAGCGGCTGCGGTGGCTCGGGCCGTCCCTGCCAGGGCGCCAGCCACGCGAGTTCCGGACTGCGAGCGGCGGCCTCGGCCAGGGCGGCCGAGATCGCCTCGAACAGCTCGGTCGGCAGGCTCTCGCTGGCCCGTCTGAGTTCATCCTCGACGAAGTGCTGCACCGCCCGGTCGAGCTCTGCCCGCAGGTCGGTCGTGGCCCTATGCGCCGGGCTGATGATCCGGCCGAGCCAGTGATCGCGGGACCTGAGCATGGACACCAGCAGTTCCTCGGCCTGGCCGAAGCGCCCGCCGAGGTGTCGCAACAGGGCAGCCGCGTGGGGCCCGTGAGGCTCTTCGCTGCCGGCGGCGAGCAGGATGTCCCGCGCCGCCTGCCGATAGGCGGGCTCCGGGTCATCGCTGATGACCGGAGCAGCGCCCAGGCGCGAGGACACCGGCAGCTGCCTGGCCAGCCAGGCATTGAGAGCGTCGATGGTCTCGATGCGGAGCCGCCGCGGATTCTGCAGCAGGCCCCAGCCCAGCCCTGCATCGCGCGCCAGCGCGGCGCGGGCCAGGCGCCACCCGGCGCGGTCATGCGGGTTCTCCGGCGGTGTATCGTCCGCCCCGCCCCGCAGCGCGCCCAGGATCCGGTCGCGCATTTCGCCGGCCGCCTTGCGCGTGAACGTGATGGCCACGATCTCCTCAGGCCGCTCCACCACCGCCAGTAGCCGCAGGAAGCGCCGCGTCAACAACTCCGTTTTGCCAGAGCCTGCGGGCGCCTGCACGATGAAGCTCCGGCCCGGATCGAGGGCCGCGTCGCGCACCGGTTGGTCGGCAGGCCGCTGGTCATTCATCGCCGATCGCCCCGAGGCGCAGGAGTTCGTCCCGCCGGCACAGCGTCGGCAGCCGGCAGTAGGCGCAGCTGCCGTTGCGCTGCGTGGGCCGGAGCGGGGCAACGGCCGCCCGGCCCGCGGCAAAGTCCTGGGCCAGGCGGCCGAGCACGCGCCGCCACTCGCCGAGCATGTCAGACCAGTCTTCCGCCTTGATGATCGGTGCCTTGATCTTGTCCCCGGCCAGCGCCGGCGGCTCCGTGTCGCGCTGTCGTCCCTTGTAGCCAACCTCGCCCGGCTTCAGCGACGCGTAAGCCAGGGCAGTGACCGCCTCGTCCAGCGCCAGCGCATACAAGGGCATCTGGGGCTCCGCCGGACGCTCGCTGTCCCACGCGGCCGGCGATGCGGAACCGGTCTTGTAGTCGATAATCACGAGCCTGCGATCGACCTCATCGACGCGATCCATGCGGCCCCGAAGCCGCAGCGCGCCGAGCTCGATCTCGAAGGGCGCCTCGCAGCCCTGCACCGCGAAGGCGGGCCGCGCCAGGTCGACCGCGAGCAGTTCCGTCATGACCCGAACGCCGGCGTCGACCTCGATGTCCACCAGCGCGCGCGGCAGCCCTGCCAGGTGCTGGGCCGCAGCGCGCCGTGCAGCATCCTGCAGCACGCGCGCCCGGATGCCGGAATCCAGCGCCCCGGCCTGATCGCTGCCGCGCCACGCTTCCCAGACCAGGCGCAACGCCTGGTGGAGGAAACTGCCGCGCTCGCGAGGATCGACGCCGGCCCGGCCCTCCTCCAGCGGCCGGGCATGCAGCCGGTGGAGCGCGAACGCCCGGAAGGGACACGCGGACTGGTCGGCGAGCAGGCTGCTGCCACCCCGAACCTCGCCGGCCACCGGGGGAGCCGTTTCGTCAGCCACCGCCTCGAGTTGCACCGCACCCCACAGGCCTGCAGCCATGCCGGTGTGGCCGGCCGGTCCTGGTGTGGGCGTCCCCAGCCGTGCCAGCACCGGGCTGGGCCTAAGGGGCTCATCGGCCTCGACGGCCGGAAAGCTGAAGCACGCCGTCGGCGCCGATGCCGCCAGCCGTGCCACGAGGCGTTCGGCCAGTGCATGTTCGGTGTCCGGACAGGCGCGTGGCAGGCCACGCTCGCGCTGCAGCGCAGCCGGCAACAGGGGGCAGGGGCGCATCGACGCGGGCAGGACGCCGTCGTGCAGGCCCGTGACCCACAGCGCGTCAAACTCGAGGCCGACCGTTTCCGGAACTCCGAGCACCTGGATGGGAACCTCAGGGCTCTCGGGCTGGAAGCGCCGCTCGACCACGATCCGCCGCAGCCGCGCCAGCGCCTGGCCGTGGGTCAGACTCGTGACCACGGCATCCAGCGCCGCCAGTGCGTCAAGGCTCTCGGACCAGGCCTGGAGTGTCTGCCATTCGTCGCTCCCCAGCGGCCGTGCGCCCGGCCAGCCAAGGGCCCGCAGCGCGCGGCTGAAATCCGCTGCCCACCGGCTTGGCGGCCGGCGCCGGGGCTCGCCGGCAAGCAATGCCAGCGCGGCATCGACCCCCGTGGCCAGGGCCGGACAGGCCGGGGCCCGTCCCTCGCCCCGCAGGCCCGCCAGCAACGCGCGGGGGAGTACCGGCTCGCCGATGTGCTCGCGCAGCCAGGCCTCCAGTCGCGCCCGGGCCGGACCCTCGCTGTCCGCAGCGGCGGTGAACGGTGAACGCAGCACGCGGCTGACCGCGCCGAGTTCCGCCGGCTCCCGGCAAAAAGCGAGCAGGCGCAGGGCAGTGTCGGCGAGGGGCGTCTCGGCCAGCGGACGGGCCAGGGAGATGTTCCAGGGTCGGGGATCCTCGTCGCGTCCCGGCCAGAGGCGCGCGGGGGCGAGCGCATCGTCAAGGAGCTGCTCGAGGAGCGCCGCGCGAGCCTCCAGGTCGGGCACCACGATGCCGATGCGGGCGGAGGGCCTGGCCTGCAGTTGCCGGCGAGCCCAGGCCACGACCGCGGCGAGCTCCTCGCGCGCGTCAGCACAGGCGAAGACCTCCGGCACCGCGCCGCCCGCCGGCCCCGCCACCCTGAGGGCCCGCGCGCCGAGGCCAGCGACCAGGTTCTGCTGGGCCGGGGTGAACCGGTCAAAGCCCGCGAAAGCTATCCGCTCCCCGGTATCCGTCTCGAGCGCCGGGGCGACAAGCCCGGGCAGCTGCGCCGCATCCACCGCGCCGGCCTCGTCGAGGCGGCGCTGGTACGCGCGCGCCACCCGCAGGAAAACGCGGCAATCCTCGCCGCCGCGCGCCTGCAGCTCGTCCCGGGACAGGCCCCACTCGTGCGCCAGGCGCCAGGCATCGCGAAACCCCTCGGCCACGCCTCCGGAGAGCAGCAGCTGCCCGGCAGTGTCGTCCCGGGCCAGCAGTTCTTCCCAGAGGGCCTGTGACTGGGAGTCTTCAAGGCAGCGTCGCGGCTCGGCAAGCCGCCCGAAATCTCGCAGCTCACGGTACTGGTGCTGAACCCACGCGGCCCACGGCATGATTCGCGGCGTCGGCCAGCTGTCCTGTGTCGAGCAACGGGCATATTCGAGCTGCAGGACGCGGGACAGCCGCCGTGTTGCCGTGACCACCCAGGTGCCGCCAGCCACGGCCTCCAGTACGGCGGCACGCGAAATTTCAGGCAACATGGAATTCACATAACCCGAATAAAAATAAATTCCTGAAACAATTATTTAATGTCATTTATCGTTTTCCGGGGCGGGCTCCGCGCTCGCTCGGGCCCGGTTGATCTTGCTGGCCAGCGCCCGCGCGGCCCCAGACGCGAGGAGCTCCGGCCATGGGGTGGCCAGCTTGCGCCGCCAGTTAGGGTAACTGTCGTGCGTGCCCGGGACATTCACCGGCTGCGTCTCCCCGATCCAGTCTTCTGGCTGGAGCATGAGCACGGCCGCGGTGCTGCGTGCCGCGTACAGCTGGGCCGCCATGGCAAAGTCCCCGGTCGCAACGGCCCCAGGATCCGCCGCGCCCTCCCCGGCCAGGTTCTCGGCACGCAGCGCGCCGACCAGCGCCGCGCGAGCCTCTGCCCGTTCTGCGCGCGCTTCGGTTGCGTCTCCCGGGTCCGGCCACAGTCCCAGCGAAGTACGCAGGTCGAGATCCGTTCCCTGCCAATAGCCTGCGAGCGTCGGCAGGTCGTGGGTGGTGGGGGTGACCAGGCTGTGCCGGGGATAGGCGGCAGGGGGCCGAAAGCTGCCATCCGGCTCCCGCTCGAACATCAGCACCCGGTAGCTGAGAACACCATGCCGCTCCATGGCCGCGCGCACTTCGCCGGGCACGGTGCCCAGGTCCTCGCCGATCACGAGGCAGCGCCGGCGCTTACTCTCCAGGGCCACGATCGACATGAGCTCGTCGAGCTGATAGTGGACGTAGCCCCCCGCCGACGACGGGCTCCCCGCCGGGATCCACCAGAGTCGCATCAGCAGCATGACATGATCGATGCGCAATGCACCGCCCTGCGGCATGTTGGCACGCAGCAGCCGTATGAACGGCGCATAGCCTTGCTCCCTGAGGCGCCGGGGATGGAACGGCGGGATTCCCCAGTCCTGCCCCTGTGGTGCCAGCGGGTCCGGCGGGGCGCCCACGCTGGCCTCAGTGGCGAACAGGTCCTGCGCCGCCCGTACCTCGGCGCCGTCGGCGGCGGGGCCGACCGCGAGGTCGAGATAAAGCCCGATGCGCATGCCGGCTGTCCGCGCCGCTTCCGCGGCGTTGTCGAGTTGTTCACGCGCCAGCCACTGCAGCCAGCAATGCCAATCGTGCTCGTCGCTCGCCGGCCGGTGCTCGAGCGCGCACTGTTCCTCCGCGAAGCGGTCCAGGGTGGCGCCCTGGTCCGTGCAAAAGGCGGCATAGGCAGCGCGGCGCTCGGGCTCGGCATGCTCCCGGAACCAGGCATGCAGCTCTCGCAGCACGCCGAGCTTGCACTCCGCCACGCCCGCGTAGTCGACATGGCTGCCGGCGCGCAGTGCCGCCAGCCGGCGCCGGAACCCGGGCGCCCGGGCACGCTCCTGCAGCCCGGAATAAAAAAATTCCGGCAGGGCCCCGGGATCGATGTAAAGCGGGTTCAGGAAAACCCGGCTCGACGGGCTGTAGGGTGAGCACCGCTCGGGGGCGGTCGGAAACAGGGCGTGGAGCGGATTGACGCCCAGGAGGTCTGCCCCGAGCTCGGCGGCGGCCGCCGCAATCCCGGCGAGATCCGTGAAATCGCCGATGCCCCAGTTCCGCGCTGAGCGCAGCCCATAGAGCTGCACGGCCAGCCCCCAGCAGCGCCGGTCGCCCGCCAGCCACGGCGGGAAATGGCAGGCCGGGGGCGCAACGATCAGCGACGTCTCGCCGAGCGGACGACCGTCGCCGCGGCGCAGGGCGAGCCGGTGGTAGCCGGCCGCCAGGACAGGCAGATCCAGCCGGCGGCGCTGGTACCACAAACCACCGATTTCACGCTCTGCCTCGAGCGGCAAGGCCTCCGGCGAGACGTGCGCGGCGATGCGGGTGCCGTCCTCGCACGCCAGCTCCCAGCTTATCTCCGGCAGCACTGGCGCGATCATTACCGGCAACACGTGCGCGGGCGCCCCTTCCTGCAGGGTCACGACCGGCGGCAGCACCCTCGTCCATGCCGCGTTCTCGAGGACGTCCGCGGCCGCCCGGACCGTCTCGGCATCCGAAGTGTCATGCCCGAGGGTCGCCAGGAGGCGGCCCAGCTCGGGCGGTGACAACTCGTGCCGGCGGCCGCGGTAGTCCGTGAAGCCGCGTTCGACGCCCGCCAGGCGGGCCAGGCGTTGCAGCTCCCCGTCCAGGTCACTCATGATCGGCGAGCAGCGCCAGGCTGCCGGCGCCCAGCAGGTATACGTGACCCTTGCGGTAGCCGCCGGCCGGTACCGTCAGCGCCGCCTGGCTGGTGTCGAGCTGCACTTCCCACGTGTGACCGGAAATCGGTGCCGGAACAGTGAACTCGACCGCCTCCGGGCCGGCGTTGAACAGCACGAGAAAGTTGTCCACCGGGCCGTCACCGGCCTGGGGAGGCGGCAGGCCGCTGCCGTCGAGGAGCATGCCGAAGGTGCGCAGTCCCGGATCGAGCCAGTCGCCCTGCGCCAGCTCCGCGCCGTCTGCGCGCAGCCACATGACATCCTTGAAGCGCCCCTCGCTGTGCTGTTTGCCGGCCAGGAAGGCCCGGCGTCGGAACACCGGGTGGTCGTGTCGCAACCGGACCAGGCGGCGCGTGAATTCCGTCAGGGCAGCGCCTTCCCGTGAGCTGCGCCAGCTCACCCAGGCAAGCTCGTTGTCCTGGCAGTAGGCGTTGTTGTTGCCGCGCTGCGTGCGCCCGAACTCGTCGCCGGCCTGGAGCATCGGTACGCCCTGGGACAGCAGCAGCGTCGCCAGCAGGTTGCGCTGCTGGCGGGCCCTGGCGCGCAGGATCTGCGCGTCGCTGGTCGGGCCCTCCACGCCGTGGTTCCAGCTCACGGCATGGTCATCGCCGTCGCGGTTGTGCTCGCCGTTGTCCGCGTTGTGCTTGTGGTCGTAACTCACCGCATCGGCGAGCGTGAAGCCGTCGTGGCAGGCCACGTAGTTCACGCTGCGCTGAGGCCCGCCGGCCGCGGCGCCGAACAGGTCGCTGGATCCGGCGAGCCGGTCGGCCAGTCGCGGCACGAGGCCGTTATCGCCGCGCCAGAACGCCCGCGCAGTGTCGCGGAAGCGGTCGTTCCATTCAGCCCAGCCGGGGGGGAATCCCCCAAGCCGGTAGCCGTCGGGGCCGACATCCCAGGGCTCGGCGATGAGCTTCAGGCCCGAAAGGGCCGGGTCGGCCGCCACGTCCCGGAAGAAGCGGCTGTGTGGATCAAAGTCGCAACCGTCCCGTCCAAGCGCCGTGGCGAGGTCGAAGCGGAACCCGTCCACCCGCATTTCGGTGGCCCAGTAGCGCAGGCAGTCGAGTGCCAGCTCACGCACGCCATCGCAGCCGAAATCCAGCGAGTTGCCGCAGCCGCTCCAGTTCACGTACCGGCGCCGGTCCTCGGCCTCGAGCCGGTAATAACTGAGGTTGTCGATGCCCCGCAACGACAGTGTCGGGCCGTCCTCTCCGCCCTCCGCGGTATGGTTGAACACGACGTCCAGGATGACCTCGATCCCGGCGCCGTGCAGGGCCCGCACCATTTCCCGGAACTCGCGCGCGGGGTCCGCCAGGGCGTAGCCCGGATGCGGTGCGAAGAAGGCCAGCGTGTTATAGCCCCAGTAGTTCTCCAGGCCGCGCGCCCGGAGGTGCGGCTCTGTCACGAAATGCTGCACCGGCAGCAACTCGACCGCCGTAACGCCCAGGTCTGCGAGGTAGTCCAGCACAGCCGGTTGCGCGAGTCCCAGGTAAGTGCCGCGCAGGTGCTGCGGCACTTCCGGGTGCAGCCGCGTGAAGCCCTTGACGTGCAGCTCGTAGATCACGCTCCGGTCCAAGGGCACGCTTGGCCGACGATCCCCCAGCCAGTCGAAGGCATGAGGATCCGTCACCCGCGCCTTGGGCACGCAGCCGGCACTGTCGCTGATGTCCTGCCGCCACTCCTCGGCCGTACCGCGGCTGTAGCCGTAGATCGCGGACTCATAGGCCAGCGCGCCGGTTACGGCTTGGGCGTACGGGTCGAGCAGCAGCTTGTGCTTGTTGAAGCGATGACCCTGGCGGGGCGCATAGCGCCCGTGGACCCGGTAGCCGTAGACGAGCCCCGGCCCCGAGCCCGGCAGAAAGCCGTGCCAGGTGTCGCCGGAGCGGTCTGGCAACCGCAGGCGCGCCAGTTCCCGCCGGCCGTCGGCGTCGAACAGGCAAAGGTCCACTGCCTCGGCATGCGCGGAACGCAGGGCAAAATTCACGCCGTCCCCGCTCCAGGTGGCCCCCAGGGGCCGGGGCTGGCCCGGCAACAGGGGGTTGCTCATGTCTCGGGCACCAGGAAAAGTCCGCCCAGCGGCGGCAGCGTCACGGCAATGGAGTGGTTGCGGCCGTGGCTGGGCAGGCCGGAGCCGCGCACGATCCCCTGGTTGCCGACGTTGCTGCCCCCATAACAGTTCGCATCGCTGTTGAGTGCCTCGCGCCAGTCGCCTGCCTGCGGCACGCCAAGGCGATAGGACGGGCGCACGACGGGCGTGAAGTTCAGCGCTGCCAGCAGGCCCGCACGCCCGCTGGCGTCGCGACGCGCGAAGGCCAGGACACCCTGCGCGGGATCGCTGCACTCCAGCCACTCGAAGCCGTGCGCGGCGCCGTCCATTTCCCAAAGCGCGGGTGTGGCCCGGTAGCAGCGGTTCAGGTCGTGCAGCAGCCGCTGCACGCCCGCATGACCCGGGTCCTGCAGCAGGTCCCAGTCGAGTGGCGCGTCATGGTTCCACTCGCGCTCCTGCGCCAGTTCCGTGCCCATGAACAGCAGTTTCTTGCCGGGGTGTGCATACATGAAAGCCAGGTAGAGCCGGAGGTTGGCCAGCTGTTGCCACCGGTCTCCGGGCATCTTGCCCAGCAGTGAGCCCTTGCCGTGGACCACCTCGTCATGCGACAGCGGCAGGACGAAGTTCTCGTCCCAGGCATAGAGCAGGCCGAAGGTCAGCTCGTCCTGGTGGTAACGGCGGTGGATTGGGTCCCTGGACATGTGCCTCAGGGTGTCGTTCATCCAGCCCATGTTCCACTTGAAGCCGAAGCCCAGGCCGCCGTCATAGGTCGGCCGCGAGACCCCGGGCCAGGCAGTCGATTCCTCGGCGATGGTCAGGATGCCTGGATGTTCGCCGTGCACCACCTCGTTGAAGCGCTTCATGAAACCGATCGCCTCGAGGTTCTCGCGCCCGCCGTGCTCGTTGGGCGTCCATTGCCCCGGCCCGCGCGAATAGTCGAGGTAGAGCATGGAGGCCACGGCATCGACGCGCAGCCCGTCGACATGGAACTGCTCGATCCAGTACAGCGCGCTCGAAACGAGGAAATCGCGCACCCATTCGCTGCCGTAGTTGTAGACCAGCGTCTGCCAGTCGGGGTGCCAGCCGCGCCGTGGATCGGGATCTTCATACAAGGCGGTGCCGTCGAAACGCGCCAGCCCGTGCTCGTCCGTCGGGAAATGCCCGGGCACCCAGTCCATGATCACGCCGATACCGGCCGCATGCAGGCTGTCGACCAGAAAACACAGGTCCTGCGGCGGTCCGAAACGGCTGGTGGCGGCGAACAGGCCCGTCGGCTGGTAGCCCCACGAAGCCGCAAACGGGTGTTCCGACAGGGGCATGAACTCGACGTGCGTAAAGCCCATCTCGACGAGGTAGGGAACGAGCTGCTCCGCCAGCTCGCGGTAACTGAGCGGCCGTCCGTGCTGCCGGCGCCATGAGCCCGCGTGCAGCTCGTACACCGACATCGGGCGGTCGTTCCGGTAGCCTGCGCGCCGCCGTGCTTCGATCCAGGCGGCGTCCGACCAGCGGAACTCGAAGGGTTCCGGGACGATGGAGGCGTTACCCGGGGGTTGCTCGCAGTAGTGAGCGAACGGATCGGTCTTGAGTGGCAGGAGGTTCCCGTCGGGACCCTTGAGCTCATACTTGTAAATGGCACCGGGCGACAGGCCGGGGATGAACAGGCACCAGTCCCCGGCGTCCGAGCGCCACATGGGGTCCCGCCTGCCGTCCCATCCATTCCAGTCTCCCACGACGCTGACATGGCTGGCATGAGGCGCATGGACGATGAACCGCACGCCGTGGTGAGACCGGCCCGCATCGTCGCGCAGGCTCATCGCCCGGGCCCCGAAGTGCAGATGCAGCCGGTTCCGGTCGCTGGCGGCAGCCGCCGCCATGGCTTCGCGAAACGTCGCGGCAGGAGGCTCCGTAGTCATACGGCCCCGATCGGTCCCGCGTGCCAGATGCGCTCGGCATACTCGCGTATCGCCCGGTCGGACGAGAACCGGCTCATGCCGAAAGCGTTGCGCACGGCGCGCCGCGCCCATTCGTCCGGCGCCTGGTACAGCGTGTCGAGCCGTTCCTGGACGTCGACGTAATCCTGGTAATCGGCGAGGCAGAAAAAATGCTCGCCATCGGCCGTGAGCGAGTCCACCAGCGAAGCAAAACGCCGGCGCTCGCCAGGCGAGAACTGGCCGTCGCGCAGCTGGCGCAGGATCTCGGCGAGCTCTGCGTTGCTGCGCACCAGTTCGATCGGGTAGTACCCATGGGCCCGGCGCTCGGCCACTTCCTCGGCCGTCAGGCCGAAAATGAAAATGTTATCGCTGCCCACTGCATCCCGGATCTCGATGTTGGCGCCGTCCAGCGTGCCGATGGTGAGGGCGCCGTTCATGGCCAGCTTCATGTTGCCGGTCCCCGAAGCCTCCATCCCGGCAGTCGAGATCTGCTCGGACAGGTCGGCGGCGGGGATGATCAGCTCCGCGAGCGAGACGCTGTAATTCGGCAGGAACACGACTTTCAGGCGATCCCCCACCTCCGGGTCCGCGTTGATCACGGCAGCCACGTTGTTGATCAGCTGGATAATGCGCTTGGCCATGGCGTAGCCGGGCGCCGCCTTGCCGGAGAAGATCACCACACGGGGAGTCCAGTCGGCACCGGGGTCCTGCCGCATGCGGTGGTACCGTGTGATCACATGCAGCACGTTCAGCAGCTGCCGCTTGTACTCGTGGATGCGCTTGATCTGTACGTCGAACATGGCGTCCGGGTCCAGGGTGATGCCGAGCTGGTGCTGTATCTCGCGGGCGAGTCGCTGCTTGTTCTCGCGCTTCACGGCCCGGAAGCGCTCGAGAAACGCCGCATCTTCCGCCAGCGGGAGCAGTTCGCCGAGGCGTTCCAGTTCATTCTCCCAGCCGCGACCCAGCCGTGCATCGATCAGCGCGCTCAGCCCGGGATTGGCGGCGCGCAGCCAGCGCCGTGGCGTGACCCCGTTGGTCACGTTGACGAAGCGGTCCGGAAAATGCGCGTCGAAATCCGCAAACAACGTTTCTCGCAGCA
>JASFEC010000009.1:0-20458 GCA_050125045.1 Gammaproteobacteria bacterium
CGCGGCGATGCGCAGGCGGCCCCCGAGCCACTGGCCCAGGAAATAGGCGCCCACGAACAGGGGCAAGGTGTCGAGGCGCCAGTCCAGCCCGAGCATGTCGCGGATCAGCCACACCAGCGGGATGGGTGCATGGATGGCGGCGAACCAGCCCGGGGAGCGCTTGGCCAGGCCGGCCCGCCAGTAGCCGAAGGGCAGGTTGGCAAGACCCACCAGCGCCAGCGCGATGGTCAGGGCCAAGCGATGCGCTCCCGGGCCGCGCGCCGTCTCAGGCCAGGAACCCGCCGTCCACCGGCAGGCAGGTGCCGGTGATGTAGGAAGCGGCGTCCGAGGCCAGGAACAGGATGGCGGGAGCGATCTCCTCCGGCTCGGCGACCCGGTTCATCGGGATCAGCGGCAGGATCATGTTGAGGAGCCGCTCGTTGCCGATCAGGGCCGAGGCGAACTTGGTGTCGGTGAGGCCCGGCAGCACCGCGTTGACCCGCACCTTCCACGGCGCGCACTCCTTGGCGAAGGCCTGCGTCATCGAGATCACCGCCGCCTTGGTGACGGAGTAAATGCCCTGGCCCGGGCCAGGGCGCTGGCCGTTGATGGACGAGGTGTTCACGATGGCGCCGCCGCCGCTCTGCTTCATCAGGAGGGCGGCCTTCTGCGACATGACGAAATAGCCGCGCACATTGACCTCCACGGTCTTCTCGATCATCGACACCGGCGTCTCGGTGATGTGGCCGAAATGCGGGTTGGTGGCGGCGTTGTTGACCAGGATGTCCAGGCGGCCGTGGGCGCCTTCCACCTGGGCAAAAGCGGCCTCGATGGAATCGATCTCCCCGACGTGGCAGGCCAGCGCCTCGGCCCGGCCGCCCTCGGCCCGGATCGATTCGGCCACTTCCTCGACGCTCTCGTGCTTGCGCGAGCTGACGATGACGTGCGCGCCGTGGCGCGCCAGCAGGCGGGCGGTGGCCTCGCCGATGCCGCGCGAAGCGCCGGTGACCAGGGCCACGCGGCCATCGAGGTTGAACAGGGGGTCGGTCATGGGGGTCTCCTTCAAAATGCCGCCTTGCCTTCCGCCACCGCCGCCGCGGTGCGCGACAGCACCGTGCAGAACTGGCCGAAAGGCGCGAAGCGCGGGTTCTTGGTCTGGCCCAGTACGAACCGGTAGTAGATCTGCTGCACGATCACCGCCAGCCGGAACAGGCCGTAGACGTAGTAGAAATCGAAGCGGGCAGGAGCGAGTCCGGAACGCTCGCAGTAGTAATCGACAATCTCCGCCCGGCTGAGCATGCCCGGCAGGTGGGTGGGCAGCATGCGGATCTGCTGCAGCGGCTCGGGGTCGTCCGCCTGCACCCAGTAGGCCAGCGAGGCGCCGAGGTCCATGAACGGATCGCCCAGCGTCGCCATTTCCCAGTCGAGCACGCCGCGAATGCGCCAGCCGACCTTGCTCGGCTGCAGCACCACGTTGTCGAACTTGTAGTCGTTGTGGATCAGGGCGGCGCGGCCGGAATCCCCCGGCTGATGCGCCTCCAGCCACTGCATCAGGGCCTCGTTGTCCGGCACGTCGTCGGTGCGGGCCGCGCGGTAACGCTGCGACCAACCGCTCACCTGGCGCGCGACGTAGCCCTCGGGATTTCCCATCTCCGCCAGCCCCGCCGCCTCGTAGTCGACGGCATGCAACTCGGCGAGAACGTCGACGAGGTTCCGGCACAGCGCCGCAGCATCCTTGGGTACCAGCCGCATGTCCTCCGGCAGGTCGCGGCGCAGGATGCGGCCCTGCAGCCGCTCCATCAGGTAGAACTCGTCGCCCAACACCTCGGGATCGGCGCAGAACAGCAGCGTGCGCGGCGCATAGGGGAAAACTGCCTGGATGCGCGAGAGAATGCGGTACTCGCGGCCCATGTCGTGGGCGCTGCGCGCCTTGGTGCCGAAGGGCGGCCGGCGCAAAACCCATTCCCGGCTGCCGGTGCGCAGCAGGTAAGTCAGGTTCGAGGCCCCGCCAGGAAACTGGCTGACCTCGACCGGCCCGCTGAAGCCGGGCAGCGCGCGCGCCAGGAATCCGGCCACCGCGGCCGTGTCGAGTTCCTCGCCGGCCCGCGGCGGGCGGGCCTCCTCGGGCAGCTGCGCCTCGCTCATCGTCCTGCGGCGGCCCTGAGCAGTCGCCGGGCCACTGCCATGCGATGCACCTCGTCGGGACCGTCGTAAATGCGGGCCGCCCGTTCCTCGCGGTAGAAGAAGGCGAGAATCCGGTCGTCGGTCACCCCGAGGCCGCCATGCCCCTGCAGGGCCCGGTCGACCACGCGTTGCATCACGTTGGCCGTGTAGTACTTGATCATGGAGACGCGCTCGCGCGCGGCCCTGAAGCCTTCCTGCTCGATCGACCAGGCGGTGGCGAGCACCAACGACCGCGCCGCCTCGATCTCGGCGGCCGACTCGGCGATCCAGTCCTGCACCGTGCCCATCTTCGCCAGCGGCAGGCCGGGCTTGATCTCGCGCCGCAGGGCGTGGGCGATCAGCTCGTCGAGGGCGCGCCGGCAGATGCCCAGCCAGCGCATGCAGTGGTGGACGCGACCGGGCCCGAGGCGCTCCTGCGCCATCGCGAAGCCCGCGCCGGCCTTGCCCAGCAGGTTGGAGGCCGGCACCCGGACGTCGTCCAGCCGGACCTCGCCATGGCTGAAGAAGCCGCTGCCGGGGTGGCCCATCACCGGGATATTGCGCACCAACTCGACACCCGGGCGATCCATTTCCACCAGGATCATGCTGGCGCGCTGGTACTTGTCGGCCGCGGGATCGGTGACGGCCATGCAGATGCCGAAGCGCGCGCCGTCAGCCGCGGTCGCGAACCACTTGTGCCCGGTGATGACGAAATCATCGCCTTCCCGCACCGCTGTCGTGCCCATCTCGGTGGGATTCGAGCCGGCAAACTCGGGCTCGGTCATGAGGAAGCAGCTGCGGATCGAGCCGCTTGCGAGCGGCTCGAAAAAACGTTCGCGCTGGTCCGGCGTGCCGTGCGCTACCAGCAGCTCTGCGTTGCCGGCGTCGGGGGCCTGGCAGCCGAAGACGAGATGGCCCAGCGGGCTGCGGCCGAGAATTTCGGACAGCAGCCCGAGCACCACCAGTCCCTCGCCGCTGCCGCCTTCCTCCGGCGGCAGGTTCGGGGCCCACCAGCCGCGCGCCTTCACTTCTGCGCGGCAGTCCTCCACCGCCTGGTAGAGCGCTTCCCAGTCGCTGCTGAGCAACAGGCGCTCAAGCGGCTGCACGCGCTCGATGACGAAGGCGCGAACCTCGGCGAGGCGGGCGGAGAGTTCCGGGGGAATGCTGAAATCCATGGCGGCTACCTGAAGGTGACGAGTTCGCGGCCACCTGCGAGTTCGAGGTGGGCGACGTTGTTGAAGCCGAGCAGCAGCGCATCCTCGTGGCGGCTGGAGCGCCCGTAGTACAGCTGCGTGATGGAGGCATTGTAAATGCTCCAGTTCATCGACAGGGTGCGCTTGTTGGAGAGGCCGAGTACGGTGCGGAGCATGGCCGAGATCACACCGCCCGACGTGACGATCGCCACCTGGGACTTGGGTCCGTAGGTCGCGAGGACCTCGCTGAGGCCCTGCCCGACGCGGCGGCAGAAGTCGCGCCAGTCCTCCAGCTCGCCGTGCTCGTGCGGCTGGGTGTCCATCCAGGCCTTGAGCATGAAACGGAAAGCGAACTCGAACAGCTTCGGATCGGTGACGACGTCGGCGCGCGTGATACCGCGCGGCTCGCCTACCCGCGCCATGAACAGCGGCAGGTAGGCGCGGATCACGGCCACGTGGTCGTACTCGTTGAAGGCGTGGTGCTCCTCGGCGCGGGGGGCGCGCTTGCCGAGTGCGGCGAGCATCGTGTCCTTGGTGTCGCGCTGGCGCCGCAGCTGGCCGCTGAGCACCGCGTCCAGCCGCAGCCGGCTGCGGCCGAGGTGCGCGCCCAGCACATCGGCCTGGCGCCGGCCAAGCTCGGACAGCTCGTCATAGTCCTTCTTCCCAAAGGACGCCTGGCCGTGCCGGATCAGGTGAATTACCGCCATAGAAGAGGATTCGGGCTCCGCGCGGAGTCAACAAGGCGCGCGCTGTCGTGCATTATGTGCCATTTGGCGGGCAGCCACACGGGCCGGAGCACATGAAACGAGAACGTATTGTCATCACCGGGAGCGGCAGCGGGCTGGGGCGCGCCCTGGCGCTCGAGTATGCGCGCGCCGGCTGGCGTATCGCGGTGCTGGACCGCAACCGTGACGCCGCCGAGCGCGTCGCCACCGAGGTGGAGGCCGCGGGCGGCAAGTCCCTGGCGCTCGCCTGCGACGTCACCGATCGCGACGCTGTCGGCCACGCGGCCACGGCGATCGCGCGCGGCTGGCACGGGGTCGACGTGCTGGTCAACAACGCCGGCATTGCCGGGGCCGGCATCGTCCTCGACACGCCGGAGGAGGACTGGCGCCGGATCATGGAGGTCAATTTCTTCGGCGTCGTGCATACCACCCGGGCCTTCCTGCCGACGATGATCCGCGCCGGCGCCGGCCACGTGGTCAACATCGCCTCCGCTGCCGGTTTCGTCTCGGCGCCCGGCATGGCCGCCTACAACGCCTCGAAGGCAGCCGTGATTTCGCTGTCGGAGTCGCTGCGGGCCGAGCTCTCGCCCCACCACATCGGCGTCAGCGTCGCCTGCCCCTCCTTCTTCCGCACCAACCTGCTGGACGAGTTCAGCGGCAGCGAGGACGCCCGCCAGTTTGCCCTGAAGCTGATGGAGAAATCCCCGCTCACCGCCGAGGACGTGGCGCGCTTCATCCGCCGCGGCGTCGATAAGAAGGACTTCATGCTGGTGCCCCATGCCGAGGCGCGCCGCATCCATCTGCTGAAGCGCTTTGCCCCGGACCTGTTCTTCGCGGCCGTCAAGTCGCGCGCGGGCAGGTTCCTCGAGGCCCAGGCAACGAGGAGCAGGACGTCATGAACAAGCCCTGGATGATCTATGGCGCCAACGGCTACACGGGCGAGCTGATGGCGCGGGAGGCCGCTCGACGCGGGCTGGCGCCGGTCCTGGCCGGGCGCAGCGAGGCGAAGATTGCGCCGCTGGCGCAGGAACTCGGGCTCGAATATCGCTGTTTCAGCCTCGATGTCCCCGCAGCGCTGGACGCGGGCCTGGCGGGAATCGCCCTGGTGATCCACTGTGCCGGGCCGTTCTCCGCGACCGCCCGGCCGATGATGGACGCCTGCATCCGCAGCGGGACGCATTATCTCGACATCACCGGCGAGATCGCCGTGTTCGAGCTGGCTCACGGTCTCGACGAGCGGGCGCGGCTTGCTGGCGTGCTGCTGTGTCCCGGGGTGGGCTTCGATGTCGTGCCGACGGACTGCCTTGCGGCCGCGCTGAAGGAGTCGCTGCCGAGCGCGCAACGGCTGGCGCTGGGTTTCGACTCGCGCGGCGGCATGAGCCCCGGCACGGCACGCACCTCGGTGGAGGGCCTCGCCCAGGGCGGCCGCGTCCGGCGCGAAGGGAAACTGGTGCCGGTGCCGCTCGCGTGGCGCACGCGGCGCATCGATTTCGGCGACGGCGAAAAGCTCGCCATGACAATCCCCTGGGGTGACGTGGCCACGGCCTGGTACTCCACCGGCATTCCCGACATCGAGGTTTACCTGCCGGCCTCCCCGAAGCTGGTGTCGCGATTGCGCCGCCTGAACTGGATCCGGTTCCTGCTGGGACTCGGTGCGGTTCAAGCCTGGCTCAAAGGCAAGGTCGGGAAGAGCGTGCGCGGACCGAGCGCCGAGCAACGCGTCCGCGCGCCGACTTTTGTCTGGGGCGAGGCCAGTGACGGCCACGGCCGGACCGTGACCGGCAGGATCCGCGTGGCCAACGGCTACGACGTCACCGTCCACGCTGCCCTGGGCATCGCGGAGCGGGTGCTGGACATGCGCCGCGCGGTGGGGCACCTCACGCCGTCGCAACTGGTGGGCAAGGGCTTCGTCGAGCAGTTGCCCGGCTCGACGTCGATAAGCATCGAGGGGCAGGGTGCCGACTGACCGCGACCTGGATTTCTCGCCGACCGGGCTGATCGCCAATCCGCATATCCAGTCCATCCTGGTGAGCTCGCCGCTACGGCGCGTGCTGCTGCGTCGCCGCTCGGCGCCCCTGCTGGCAGCCAGCCGGGCCCTGCTGCTGGACTGCGGGGAGGGCGTCCGCCTGCATGCCTGGCATGCGCCGGCAGCCGGCACCCCCCGGGGGCTTGCCGTCCTGATCCACGGCTGGGAAGGCGCCGGCGACTCGTCGTACATGCTGTCGGCGGCCAACGGCCTGTACGGGGCGGGCTGGTCGGTAGTGCGCCTGCACCTGCGCGACCACGGGCCGAGTTATCACCTCAACGAGGAATTGTTCCATTCCAACCGTATCCGCGAGGTGGTGGCCGCCGTGGCGCGTCTGGCCGCGCTGTTTCCCGGGCCGCCCCTGTGTCTCGGCGGATTCTCGCTCGGCGGCAATTTCGCCCTGCGGGTTGCGGCCCGCGCCGGGGCCTATGGCATCCCGCTCGCCCGCGTGATGGCGGTCTGCCCGGTGCTGGACCCGGCCAGTACCCTGGATGCCATGGAGCAGGGTCCGCGCGTCTACGAGCGCTACTTCATGCTCAAGTGGCGCCGCTCCCTGCGCGCCAAGGCCCTGCTGTTTCCGGACCGCTACGACTTCGGCGACCTGAAGCGATTTCGCGGCCTGCGCGACATGACCGACTTCTTCGTGCAGGACTACAGCGAGTTTCCCGACCTCCCCACCTACCTCGCCGGTTATGCCATCACCGGGGATGCCCTGGCCGCGGTCAGCACGCCGACCCTGCTGGTCGCGTCGCAAGACGACCCGGTGATCCCGGCGCGCGACCTGCCGCGGCTGGCCCAGCCCGAATCACTGCGGGTGGTTGCGACGACTCGCGGCGGCCATTGCGGCTTCCTGCCCTCGGCCTTCGGCCACAGCTGGATCGACGGGCTGATGCTCGAATGGTTCGGGGCCGTGGCGGCGGCGGCATGAACCGGATTCCCATGCTGCAGGTGGCGGCCGTGGTCGTCGCCTCGATCTTCGCCGCCCGGGCCGCGTTGCGCCTCGCCCAGCCCGAGTTCAACGTCCTCCATTTCGCCGTGCTCGGGTGGCCGGCCTGGGCGGTCTGGGTGATCTCGGCCGCGGAACTGGCGGGGGCGCTGCTGCTGCTCCGGCGCGCGACCTTCCCGCTGGGCGCCGTGCTGCTGGGCCTCGTCGCCGGCGCCTTCGCATTCGCCTATCTCCGGGCCGGCGCCCCGCTCGAGGCGCTCGGCCCGGGCGGCCTGCTGCTGGCGCTGGCCGGCATCGCGTTCCTCAGGCGGCCGCACCGGGGCTGATCGAATCCCGGTCGCGGATTCTGTAAGACCTGCCCGCCGGCTGGCCATGACAGGGTCCTGCTCGCTTGGAAATCTGATGCCGCTTACAGGACCCTGTCATACCCAGCCGCTGCCAAGGCTCCAGGTCCAGCTGCCGGGGATGTTTCGGTCAGGCGGCGTCGGTGCCCTCGGCGAACTGCAGCCGCGCCAGCCGCGCGTAGAGGCCGCCCTGCTGGACCAGTTCCTCGTGCGTACCGGTCGCCACCAGCTTGCCCTGCTCCAGCACGACGATGCGGTCGGCCTTCAGCACGGTGGCGAGGCGGTGGGCGATGACGATGGTGGTGCGATGTTCCATGAGGCGGTCGAGCGCCGCCTGGACCTGGCGTTCGCTCTCGGCGTCGAGCGCGCTGGTGGCCTCGTCCAGCAGCAGCAGCGGCGGGTTCTTCAGGATGGCGCGGGCGATGGCGATGCGCTGCCGCTGGCCACCGGAGAGCCGCACCCCGCGCTCGCCGAGGTAGGTGGCGTAGCCGCGCGGCAGGTCGGTGATGAACTCATGCGCCAGCGCAGCGCGCGCCGCGGCTTCGACCTCGGCATCGCTGGCCTCGGGCCGGCCGTAACGGATGTTCTCCCGCGCGTCGGTGGAGAAGATCACGGTCTCCTGCGGCACCATGGCCATCGCGCCACGCAGCTCGGCGAGGCTGAGGTCCGCGATGTCCACGCCGTCGAGGACGATGCGACCGGACTGCGGATCATAGAAGCGCAGCAGCAGCTGGAAGACGGTGGTCTTGCCGGCGCCGGAAGGGCCGACCAGCGCGACCGTCTGTCCCGCCGGGACCGAGAAGGACACGTCGTCGAGCGCCTTGCGTTCCGGGCGCGCGGGATAGTGGAAACTCAGGTGCTCGATCCGCAGCTCGCCGCGCGCGGGCACGGCCGCGGGCAGCGGGGCCGCGGGATCCCGGATTTCCGGCGTCGTCTGCAGCAGCTCGGTGATGCGCTCCATGGCGCCGGCGGCGCGCTGCACCTCGCCCCAGACCTCGGCCAGGGCCGCGAAGGAGCCGGCCACGAGCACGGCATAGAGCACGAACTGGCCAAGCTGGCCGGCCGTCATGTTGCCGGCCAGCACGGCCTTGGCGCCGAACCACAGCACCAGCACGATCGAGCCGAAGACGAACAAGATGACCACCGCGGTGAGCAGGGCGCGCGCCCGCGTGCGCGCCAGGGCCGCGACGAACGAATTTTCCACCGCGTCGCGGAAGCGGGCGGCCTCCCAGGCTTCGCGCACGTAGGCTTGCACGATGCGCATGGCGGTCAGGATTTCCTCGGCCAGCGCGCTGGTGTCCGCCACCCGGTCCTGGTTGTGGCGGGACAGAGCGCGCACCCGGCGGCCGAACAGGATCATGGGCAGCAGCATCACGGGCACCAGCACGACGATCAGCCCGGTGAGCTTCGGGCTGGTGACGGCAAGCATCACCAGGCCGCCGGCCAGCAGCAAGACGTTGCGCAGCGCGATGGAGGCGCTGGAGCCCACGACCGTCTGCAGGATGGTCGTGTCGGTGGTCAGGCGGGAGAGCACCTCGCCGGCGCGCGTGGTCTCGTAGAACGACTGGCTGAGGCGCAGGATGTGGCTGAACACGGCTTCACGCACGTCGGCCACCACGCGCTCGCCCAGCCAGCTGACGAAGTAGTAGCGCAGGGAGGTCGACAGGGCCAGCAGGGCGGCGATGCCGAAGAGCGCCAGGAAATACTGGTCCACCTGGGCCGCGTTCTCGGCCGAGAAGCCCTGGTCGATCATGAAGCGCACGGCCACGGGCAGGCTCAGCGTGGCGCCCGCCGCCAGCAGCAGCGCGCACAGGGCGGCCAGCAGCATCTTGCGGTAGGGTCGCAGGAACGGCGCCAGCGAGCGGAGAGGGCGCAGGTTGCGGCTGCGTCCCCGCTCGTTTCCGCCGGTCACGGTCTCACTGCCGTCGGGATTGCGTTGGGTGGCCATGATGGGCGGCGGATTATACGGGTTCGCGGGCCAGCGCGGCGGCCAGCGCCGCGTAATTCATGGTTTCGAGCCACTGCGCCCCGCGCACAATGAGGTCGCGCGCCAGGGGCTCTTCCGCCACCTCATACACCACCCACTGCCAGGGTCCGGCCGGCAGGGATCCCGCCGGCAGCCGGTCATGGCGGCAGAACAGCCAGCGTGCCGGGAGGCGGCGCGCCCGCTCGGCGATGTCGTCGTCGAAGCTCCGCACCACCCAGCCGAGTTCCTCGCTTCCGGTCGCGCCCGCCAGGCCGAGCACCTCGTAGTCGGATGAGATGAATGCCCACTGCCCGGTCGCCGGAGCGAGCGCCGCGCGACAGGCCGCCAAGACGCGTTCTCGCCCGTGATGCTGCAGGCTCTCGATCTTCAGCTCGACGAAGGCCCGCAGCCCCGGCCGGCCGCGCAGCCATGTCGCGAATGCCGCCAACGTCGGGATGCGGGCGTCCTTGAAACGCGTCCCGAACCGCGCGGGCTCGCCCACGGGAATTTCCGCCAGCGCCGCCGCGTCGAGCTCGAAGACGCTGCGACCGATGCCGGCAACGCGTTCGAGGTCGGCATCGTGCAACAGCAGGGGCACGCTGTCCGCGGAGAGCTGCACGTCGGTTTCGACCCAGGAAGCGCCGGCCGCGGCGGCGGACTCCAGCGCCGGGAGCGTGTTCTCCGGCCATTCGGCGGCGTGGCCGCGATGGGCCACCAGGACGGCGGGTTCTGTCATGATGCTGATTATGGGCCCGGGTTGCGCCGGGCCGCATCTTTCCGGGGTATGCATGAGCTTCGTTTCCCACTTGCGCGGTACCGGCTCCGACGCCCTCTACCCGCCGGATACGGTCATGAATCTCTGTCCCGTCGACCAGCGGCCGGTCGAGATCGTGCTCGACCTGGAGAGATTGCGGGCGGAGCGGCCCGGGCTCGCCTGGTACCGGCCGGAGCGCCGCGACATGTGGCGTTTCGGGTCCCTGCTGCCGCTGGACTCGACCGCGCCGGCGGAAGCGGCCGCCATCGTCTCGCTCGGGGAGGGGTCGACCCCGCTGCTCGAGGTCCGATGGCCGCTGGCGGCGGCGGCAGGATTCACGCTGGCTATCAAGGAAGAGGGACGGCCGGTCAAGGGGCACGGCAGCAATCCGACGCGCAGTTTCAAGGACCGCGGCATGGCCGTGGTGGCCACCATGGCGCGCCGGCTCGGCATCCGGCGGATCGTGGTTCCGACCCAGGGGAACGCCGGCGACTCGGCGGTGGAGTACGCCCGCGCGGCGGGCCTCGAGATAGCGGTGATCATGCCGGAGGACACGCCGGGCGCCATTCGTGATCGCGTGGCGCGGTGCGCGGCCGAGGATCCTGGCGTGCAGCTGGAGTTCGTGGCGGGCACGATCCGCGAGGCGGGGGCCCGGGTGAAGTCCCACTGGGTGCCGCGCGGCTGGTTCAGTGTCGCGACTTTCCAGGAGCCCGGTTGGCGCATCGAGGGCAAGAAGACGCTGGGGCTGGAGCTGGCCGAGCCGGCGAGCCCCGGTGGCGTCTGGCGGCTGCCCGACGTGATCGTCTACCCGACGGGCGGCGGCACGGGCCTGCTCGGCATGTGGAAAGCCTTCGATGAGCTGGAGACGCTGGGCCTGCTGGGCCCCGAGCGGCCGCGGATGATTGCCGTGCAGAGCGACTCGACGGCCCCGCTGGTGGAGGCCATGGCATCGGGCGCCGCCGATACCCGTGGCGGGCCGGCCGGCCACACCATGGCGGTCGGCCTGAATGTCCCCGGCGGGGTCGGGCATTTCCGGGTGCTCGAGATCCTGCGAGCCAGCGGCGGCGCGGCCGTCGCGGTCGGCGAGGCGGAAATGCGGGATGCTTTCCGGGCGGCCCGGCGGCAGCTGGGCATGGCACCGGCACCGGAGGGCGCGGCCTGCCTGGCGGTGCTGCCGCGCCTGCTCGACGAGCGCCTGGTCCGGCCCGGCGACCGTGTCGTGGTCGTTAACACCTGCGCGCCGGAGAAGTATCTCCCGGAAATGCAGCCCTGGTTCGAGGACTGAGTCTCCCGATGCCTACCAGGGCAGTTCCTGCCCCTGGGCGTGCCAGAAGCTGCCGGTGTTCTCGAGGTTCAGGCCGTCCATGCGCGCGATCAGCCCGGCCGCCGCCTCGGCCGGCGCAACGTCGCCGCCGCCACCGGTCATCTCGGTGCGGACATAGCCGGGATGCAGCAGCGCGACGGCGATGCCGCGCTCTTTCAGGTCCATGGCCAGCGAGCGGCCCGCGGCGTTGACCGCCGCCTTGCTCATGCGGTAGCCGTAGTAGCCGCCGGAATCGTTGTCGCCCATGGAGCCCATCCGGCTGGTCACGATCCCGACGCGTGAGCCCGATTGCAGGTTTCCCAGCAGGGCCTGGGTCACCAGCAGCGGGCCGACCGAGTTGACGCGGAACTGCAGGTAGACGTCGTCCAGCGCCTCGTCCCGCAAGCCGCCCAGCGTGTCGCGGCGGAGCACGCCGGCGTTGTTGACGACCCAGTCGAGCGGCTGGCCCTCGAGTTCCGCGGCCAGGCGCTCGATCGAGGCGGGCTCCGACACGTCGAGGCCGGTGGTGACGCGCACACCCAACGCCTCGAGCTCGTCGGAGCCGTGGCGGCAGGCGGCGATCACCTGGTCGCCACGCTCGACCAGCAGCTTGCAGACGGCGAGGCCGATACCGCGATTGGCGCCGGTGACCAGGCATACAGACATGGTGTCCTCCTTGTCAGAAAGATGGCATCTGCCGCCAAGTATAGGCAGCCGGCGGCACGACCGATAAAGTAGCAGCATGCCCGCATGCCGCCCCCTGCCAATCCTCGCCTGCTGTTTCCTCGCGGCCTGCGCGACGCCGCGCCAGCCGCAGGGCCTCGAGATGCCCGCACCGGATGAGCCGCGGGCCGCCAGCCTGCTGGCCGGCTATCTCCTGGGTCGCGGGTGGGCCGTGAAGCTCGCGGACGAAACCCTGGTCCTGGCGGAGCGCGGGCCGGAGCGCCTGCAGCTCGAGCCGTTGCTGGATGCCGGCGGGCTCGACCGGATCATCATCTGGCGCAGCTGGCCGGCGGCGCCGGAGGCCGATCCCGCAGCGCTCCAGGCCTTTGCCCTGGAGTTGAACGCGACGCTCAATGTCGGCCAGTTCCAGGCGGCACCGGGCGAGCTCCGCTTCCAGTCCTCCCTCGGCTTTCTCGACGCCGTCGACCCTGCCCTGCTGGACGCCTTTCTCGAGTTCACCGGGCAGGTCCGGCTGGCCGTCGAGCAGGTGCAGGACGGGCGCGCGCTGCTCGCGCCCGTTGAGGCCGGGCCCGCCAGTCGCTAATCTGGCCCCGCGACACATCCACGGAGCGTCCCCATGAGCGTCACGGTTCGCGCGCGGCACGAGTACGGCTATCCGCTGGCCAGGGTCTGGTCCGTGTTCACGGATCCCGAGTTCTACCAGGCCAAGTTCGAGGGCATCGGCCACCGCGAGGTCGAGGTGATCTCCGCGGAGATGGAGGGCGAGGACTTCAGGATCGAGATCACCCGCGAGGTGCCCGTCGAGGTCCCGCGCGTGCTGCGCGGCCTGCTGGGCGAGTGGAACACCCTGCTGCAGTCGGAGCACTGGCAGCGCGCAGGCAAGGACGCTTACCGCAACGAGCTCACGATCGAGGCGCGCGGAGTGCCGGCGACTATGACCGGCACCATGAAGCTTTCGGCCAGCGGCAAGGGCTGTGTCAACGAGGTGGCAATCACCGTCAAGGCTTCCGTGCCGCTGGTCGGGGGCAAGCTCGAGTCGCTGGTGGCCCGTGACACCGAGGCGACCCTCGCCGCCGAGCACGACTTCATCCTGGCCTACCTGGCCTAGGCCTCAGCCGCCGGCCAGCAGCTCCCGCATGTTGGTGATCGCCTGCGTGGCGCGCGACAGGTAAGACGCCATTACCAGCGAGTGATTCGCGAACATCCCGAAGCCTCCGCCGTTGAGGACCACCGGGCTGCGCATCGGGGCAAGGCTCGCCTCCAGCTCCCGGATCACCTGGCGCAGGCTGACGGTCGCGTTCTTGTCCTCCAGCACGTGCTGGAAGTCGTACTCCACCGCACGCAGGAAATGCAGCAGCGCCCAAGCCGTACCCCGCGCCTCGTAGAACACGTCGTCGATCTCCAGCCACGGCGTCTTCACCGCGATGTTGTCGCCGCGCGGCCGGCCGGCTTCTGCCGATGGGTCGAGCGCCAGGTCGGTATTCACCCGCACCTGGCCGACGCTGGCCGAGAGGCGCTGTGACAGGTTGCCGAGGCGCTTCTCGACCACGGCGAGCCACTCGCGCAGGTTGTCGGCACGAGCGTAGAAGTTCGCGTCCTGCTGCGAGGTGTCGAGCAGCCGCCGCTCGTAGTCCACGAGGTACTTGATGGCCTCCCGGTAGCGGGACTCGCTCGAAGGCAGGATCCAGCTGTCGTTGTCGAAGTTGAAGTTGGGCTCCATCTCGGCCAGTGCAGGGTCCTCCACCGACTGCGTCTGCGAGCGGGTGAAGTCGTTGCGCATCACCCGCGACAGGTCGCGCACCTGCACGAGCACGCCGAACTCCCAGTTGGGGATGTTGTCCAGCCACAGGCCGGGCAGCGTGACGTCGTTGGTCAGGTAGCCGCCCGGCTTGTCCAGCAGCGTCCGGGAGACCCGCAGCAGCGTGTTGGTGGTGGCGTAGCCCGTGATCGCCGGGCGGCCTTCCACCTCCCAGTTCACCCAGAAAGTGTCGGGCTCCCTGGACCAGTACCAGCTCAGGATCAGCAGGAAGACCAGCAGGATCGCCAGGGCGATGCCTACCGCCCGGCCGACACCGCGCCGGGTTCCGGCGGGGCTGCGTACTCGGGACCACCATGACTTGATGTTCATTGCTTTGCTCCAGTTCCTTTGCGGGCGCTCAGATCGCGACCGCTCCGCGGTCGTGCGGCGCGTCGAGATCGAGCTCCGGGCCCAGTGGCACCACGCCCGTCGGGTTGATCATGCGATGACTGTAATAGTAATGCCGCTTGATGTGGCCGAAGTGAGTCGTCGGCGCTATGCCCGGTACTTGGTAGAGCTGGCGCGTGTAGTTCGACAGCTGCGGGTAGTCGCGGATGCGCCGCAGGTTCGTCTTGAAGTGACCGACGTAGACGGGGTCGAAACGCAGCAGCGTGGTGAACAGGCGCCAGTCGGCCTCGGTGACGCGATCCCCGGCCAGGAAGGGCTGCTCCGCCAGCAAACTGTCCAGCCAGTCCAGTGCTTCGAAGAGCGCGCCGAAAGCCTCCTCGTAGGCGGCCTGGGTGGTGGCGAAGCCGCAGCGGTAAACGCCGTTGTTGACTTCGGCGTAGACGCGGTCGTTGACGGCGTCGATAGCCCCGCGAAGTGCTTCAGGGTAGAAGTCGGCCGCGGAGGACGACCAGGCGTCGAAGGCGCTGTTCAGCATGCGGATGATGTCGGCGGACTCGTTGCTGACGATGGTCTCTCGCTCCCGGTCCCACAGGACGGGCACCGTGACGCGACCGGTGTAGTCGGCCTTGGCACGCGTGTAGACCTGGTGCAGGTAGTCGCTGCCGAACAGGGGATCGCCCACGGTGAAGTCGCCGGCCTCGCAGGACCGGAATTCCCAGCCATGCTCCAGCATGTCGGGATGCACCGCGGAGACGCTGATGACGTCCTGCAGGCCCTTGAGGGCGCGGAAGATCAGGGTGCGGTGCGCCCACGGGCAGGCCAGCGAGACGTAGAGATGGTAGCGTCCCGGCTCGGCCCGAAACCCGTCGACGCCGGTCGGTCCGGCGCTGCCGTCCGGCGTCACCCAGTTGCGAAACACAGCCTCCGAGCGCACGAACTTGCCGCCCGTGGACTCGGTGTCGTACCACTCGTCTCGCCACTGGCCTTCGATCAGCAGACCCATATCAATGCTTGCTCCTCGCGCAGCCCTTAAGATGCGCGCTATTCATCTGACAGGAGGCCCTATTATGACCGATCAGACCTACGCCTCGATGCGGCGTCGGATTACGAAGGCCAACGCCGGCCTGCGCAACGGGCAGCCGGACATCTTCACCGGCTTCAACCTGATGCATCAGCAGGCCATGTGTGAAGGGGTGCTGGAGCCGAAGACCAAGGAGCTGGTGGCGGTGGCCTTGTCGGTGGCTTCGCGCTGCGATCCCTGCATCGCTTTCCACGTGCCGGCGGCCATGCGCCTCGGCGCCACCCGCGAGGAGATCATGGAAATCCTCTCGGTGACCGTGCTGATGGGCGGCGGACCCTCGCTGATGTATGCGGCCCACGTGATGGAGGTGGTGGAAGAGGAGCTCGCCAGCGGGCGCTCCTGAGCGCTGCTCAGCGCGCCCCGCGGGTCGCGTTCCAGCGGCGGACCCAGTCGGGCACCTTTTCGCTTTCCATGGCGCGGGCGACGAAGTAGCCCTGGCCCTCGTTGCAACCCAGCTGCGAGACCAGGTCCCAGACGCGCTGGTTGTCGATGCCCTCGGCGACGACGCGCATTTGCAGCTGGTGTCCCAGCCGGATATTCGATTGGAGAATCGCCGCCGCTTCCTCGTCGACCAACGCGTTACGGACGAAGCAGCGGTCCAGCTTCAGCTCGCTGTAGGGCAGGTCGTTCAGCTGGGCCATGTTGGAGCGCCCGGTGCCGAAGTCGTCGATGGACAGCTCGAAGCCCTGCAGGCGCAGGCGCGTGAGAATCTCCAGGGTTTCCAGGCTGCTGTTCCCCTCCCAGTTTTCCGTGACCTCGAGCGTGACCTCGGACGGCTTGAGGCGGAAGGTCTCGGCCCACATCACGAGGGTCTGCGGCAGGCGTTCGTCGGCGAGCAGCAGCGGCGAGATGTTGATGGCGAGCTGCAGCGGGATGCCGTTCGCCCGCCAGCGGGCGGCGGCGGAGAAGGCATGGCATACCAGCGCCTCGGTGAGAGAGAAGATCAGGCCGGACTCCTCGGCTACCCGGATGAAGGTCCCCGGCGGCAGCGTGCCGCGCTCCGGGTGCTCCAGGCGCGCCAATGCCTCGACGCCGACGGGCGTGAGCGTCTCCAGGTCGATCTTGGGCTGGAACCAGGGCCGGATGCGTCCGCGATGCAGGCGATCGTAGATCACTTCCCGACTGAGCTGCAGCTGTAGTGCCCGGGTCTCCTCATCCTCGGACTCGACCGGCGTCAGCAGCAGCGCGCCGAAGTCGGCCATGCTGAAGGGGTGCTGCAATTGCCCGGCCAGCTTGAGCCCGCGGGCGCGAGCCAGGCGGGAAGCGGAGTTCAGCACGCGTGTCGGCGCCTGGCCGATCACGACCAGTCCCGCCCGGCAGCCGTGCTCGGCCAGGAATCGCAAGGCGTCGATGCCGTCGCCTCGTTGCCCGGTCAGCGACACGACGGTGAAGCGCAGCCCAGGATGCCATTCTGCTGCGAAAGACATGTGGTCGGCGGCCATAGCCGCGCGATAACCGCGCCGGCTGCAATACTCGGCCAGCTCGCTCCGCAGGGCCGGGTCCGGTTCCAGGATGACAATCTCGGACTTCATGATGGATGGGTATCAGTATCGGCGCGATCGGCGCATGACGCGGGTCACGGTTTTGGTCTCAAGCCCGACAGCGATGCGTATAATCCCGAATCTCCCAGCGCCGCCCGGACCGGGCCGGAGACGCATCCAATGTATCAGCTAGCCGACCAGCGGTTGTCGCGCCTGGCGCAGATCGACGCAGATTGCCTCCGCGGTGGCGGTCGCGGGGTGGAGAAGGAATCCCTCCGCGTCACGCCGGAAGGGCGCATCGCCCGGACGCCGCATCCGCCCGCGCTCGGGGCGGCGGTCGCCCACCCGTCGATCACCACGGACTATTCCGAGGCCTTGCTGGAGTTCGTCACTCCGCCTCTGGAGACCTGCTGGGCGACTCTGAAGTTCCTCTGCGACGTGCACCAGTTCGTCTATCCGCGCCTGCCCGAGGACGAGATGCTCTGGGCGACCAGCATGCCCTGTGCCATGGGTGGCGACGACAGTATCCCGGTGGCGGAATACGGCAGCTCCAACGTCGGCCGCATGAAGCACATCTACCGGCTCGGTCTCGGCTACCGCTACGGCCGGGTAATGCAGACGATCGCCGGTGTGCACTTCAACTATTCGCTGCCGGAGGTCTTCTGGGCCGCGCTGGGCGAGGCTGAGGGGCGCGACAGCGACGACCGCTCCTTCCGCGACGAGATGTACTTTGGCCTGCTCCGCAACTTCCGACGCCATGGCTGGATCGTGATGTACCTGTTCGGCGCCTCGCCGGCGGTGTGCAAGTCCTTCCTCGGCGGGCGCGATCCCGGCCTGCCGGAGTTCGACCACGCCACCTGGTTCGGCCCGCACGCCACCTCGCTGCGCATGAGTGATCTCGGCTACCGGAACACCAACCAGGCCGGCATCCAGCTGTCGATGAACTCCCTCGACGAGTACATCGACGGGCTCGAGCATGCCATCCGCGCTCCCTGGCCGCCCTACGAGAAGATCGGCGTAGCGCCCGACGGCCATTGGCGGCAGCTTTCGACCAGCATGCTGCAGATCGAGAACGAGTACTACGGTTACGTGCGGCCCAAGCAGCCGATCCGCAGCGGTGAGCGTCCCACGCTCGCTCTCCGTCGCGCCGGGGTGGCTTACGTGGAAGTGCGGGCGCTGGACGTCAGCCCCTACGATCCGGCCGGGGTCAGCCAGAACGAGCTGCGGTTTCTCGAGGCGCTCCTGGTCTTCTGCATGCTGCATGACAGCCCGCCGCTCGAGGCGCTGGAGGTCGCGCAGCTGGACGCCAACCATGCGCGCGTGGCGGTCAGCGGGCGCGATCCGGCGCTGGCGCTGGATATCGCCGGGCAACGCAAGCCGCTGGTCGAGTGGGGCCGGGAGCTCTGCCGCCAGTTGGAGCCAATCTGCGAACTGCTGGACCGCGGCGATCCGGCACGCTCCTACAGCGCCTCGCTCGAGTTGCAGGCGGCCAAGCTCGAGGACCCGTCGCTCACGCCCTCGGCACGGATCCTGGCCGAGATGCGCGACGAGGGCGAGTCCTTCTTCAGCTTCGCGCTGCGCATGTCGCGCCAGCATGCCGATTACTTCGCCGCGCTCCCCCCCATGTCGGCCGAGCGGCGGTCCGAGTTCGAGGCCGACGTGGAGCAATCCCTCGGGGCGCAGCGGGCCCTCGAAGCAGCGCCGCCCGAGCCGTTCGAGGATTACCTGGCGCGCTACTTCGCCGCGCCCGGAGCCTGAATGTTCGCGAGCGTCGGCTTCCTGTTGCTCGGCTTCCTGCTGCTCTACGGCGGCGGCGAGTGGCTGGTGCGCGGCGCCGGCAACCTGGCGCTGCGGTTCGGCATGAGCCCTTTCCTGGTCGGGATGACCATCGTCGCTTTCGCTACCAGCGCGCCGGAGCTGGCCGTGAGCCTCCAGGCTGCGCTGAACGGCGTCGACGACATCGCGATCGGCAACGTCGTCGGCTCGAACATCGCCAACATCGGGCTGATTCTCGGCATCTGCGCGCTGCTGACGCCGACCGTGGTGCGGATGCGCCTGATCCAGCTCGACCTGCCCTGGCTGATCGTCGCATCCGGCCTGCTCACTGCCTTTCTTTACGACGGCGGACTGAACCGCGTCGGCGGTATCGTCCTGCTTGCCGGGCTTGCCGCCTTCCTGTTCTGGAACATCCGGGTGGGGAATCCGGAGCAAGAGGAAGACGCGGTCAAGCAGGAATTCGAGGCCGTCGTCCGGCCTCGCCTCGGCGCCAGCGTCGACGTGCTGCTCATACTGCTCGGGCTGGTGGCCCTGGTGGGCGGGGGCGCGGCCTTCGTGCGCGGCGGCGTGGACCTTGCCGAGGCCCTGGGCGTTCCCTCGGCCGTCATCGCCCTTACGATCGTGGCGATCGGCACCAGCCTGCCGGAGCTGGCCACCAGCATCGTCGCCGCCGCCCGCGGCGACGCCGACATCGCCGTGGGCAACGTGGTCGGCTCCAACTTCTTCAATATCCTCGCCATCCTGGGCATCACCGCCACCATCCAGCCGCTGGAACGCGGCGGCATCACCATGGTCGACATGGGCGTCATGCTGGCGTTCACCATCGCCCTGCTGCCGCTGATCCTGGTGCGCCGGTGCGTCGGCCGGCCCGAGGGCGCGGTGCTGCTGGCGGGCTATGCGGCCTACGTGTCCTGGCTGGTGGTCAACGCGCTCTAGGGCTCTTCGCCGGCAAAGATGGCCACCTCGCGGCCGCTCGCGTCGACCCGGCCCCGGTACATGCCCTCGGTGCTGAAGGACAGGCTGGCGCGGCCGTCCCGGTCCAGCACGATGACGCCGCCGAGTCCGCCGAGCTCACGGATCTCTGCCAGCACGGCGCGTGCCGCGGCGTCCGGGGCCTGGCCGGCGAGCGCGATGCGGCTGCAAATGGTGTGGGCGGCGGCAGCGCGGATGAAGTACTCGCCGTCCCCGGTGGCGGAGACGGCGCAGTCATCGTCGGCCCAGGTGCCCGCACCGATCACGGGCACGTCGCCCAGTCGGCCCCAGCGCTTGGCCGTCGTGCCGCCGGTGGAAGTGGCCGCGGCCAGCCGGCCGGAGGCGTCGAGCGCGACTGCGCCGACGGTGCCGAAGCGGCCCTGGCCGGGCTCGGTGGGCAGCGAACCCTCGAGCAGTGAGCGCTGCAACTGCTCCCAGCGGCGCTCGGTCCGAAACCAGCTGGAAGGCTTCAGCTCCAGGCCCTGGTCGATGGCGAACTCGATCGCGCCTTCGCCGGCCAGGAACACATGCGGGGAGTGTTCCATCACCCGCCGGGCCAGCAGCACCGGATGGCGCACCCAGCGCACGCCGCCGACAGCGCCGGCCCCGCGCGTGGCGCCGTCCATGATCGAGGCGTCCAGCTCGTTGCGCCCGTCGGCGGTGAAGACCGCGCCGCGGCCGGCGTTGAACAGCGGCGAGTCCTCCAGCGGAACGATGGCAGCAGTGACCGCGTCCAGCGCGCTGCCGCCCGCCGCAAGCACGTCCCAGCCTGCCGCCAGGGCCTCCTGCAGCGCGGCCTCGTACCCGGCGCGCGTCGCCGGGCTCATATCTGCGGCCCTCAGCGTGCCGGCACCGCCGTGAATCAGCAGCACGGGTTCGCGGGCGGCCAGCGGGAAGGCCAGGGCGAGCAGCAGCAGGG
>JASFEC010000010.1:0-20122 GCA_050125045.1 Gammaproteobacteria bacterium
CGGCATCCTCGGCATGGGCGAGGAACGCGACGACCGCGTGGCGCTGCTGCACACGCTGGCCACGCTGCCCGCCCATCCGGAGAGCGTCCCCGTCAACCAGCTCGTCCGGGTGCCGGGCACGCCGCTTGAGGACGCCGAGCCGCTCGATCCCTTCGAATTCGTCCGCACCATCGCCGTGGCCCGCATCCTCATGCCTGGCTCGCATTTGCGGCTGTCCGCGGGGCGAACCGAGATGAGCGAGGAAATGCAGGCGCTGGCCTTCTTCGCCGGCGCCAATTCGGTGTTCTACGGCGAGAAGCTGCTGACCACGCCCAACCCCGACACCGACGGCGACATGTCGCTGTTCCGGCGGCTGGGCTTGGTGCCGGAAGCCGGCCCGGCCGAGTCCCGTGGCGACGCCCGCCACAACTGAGGCGCTGACGCGCGAACTGGAGCGACTCGAGCAGGCCGACCTCTACCGCCGGCGCCGGGTCGCCGCCTGGTCGCCGGAACTGGGGCCTGCGGAGCTGGTGGTCGACGGCCGCCGCTGCCTGGCTTTCTGCAGCAACGACTACCTCGGGCTGGCGCATGACCCACGCCTGGCAGAGGCGCTGGCGGCGCATGCTTTGCAAGCCGGCGCCGGCAGCGGCGCCGCGCACCTGGTCACCGGCCACGGCCCTGAGCACCACGCCCTCGAGGAGGAGCTCGCCGAGTTCACCGGCTTCCCGCGGGCGCTGCTCTTCTCCACCGGCTACATGGCCAACCTCGGCCTGCTGACAGCGCTCGCCGGCCGCGGCGACCTGGTCGCGGAGGATCGCCTGAACCACGCCTCGCTGCTGGACGCCAGCCGGCTTTCCGGGGCGAAGGTGCGGCGTTATGCCCATGCCGACGCCGAGGCCGCAGCCCGGCGGCTGGCGGTGCCGGCGCGGCAGCGCTTCATCGCCAGCGACGCCGTATTCAGCATGGACGGCGACGTGGCGCCACTACCGGCACTGGCCGGCGTCGCCCGGCGTCACGGGGCCGAGCTGCTGTTGGACGATGCCCACGGACTGGGCGTGCTCGGCCCGAAGGGACGGGGCAGCCTGGCCGCGGCCGGTCTGGGACCGGAGGACGTTACGGCCATGGTCGGCACGCTGGGCAAGGCCTTCGGCACCTTTGGCGCTTTCGTCGCTGCGGACCACGCGGTCATCGAGACTCTGGTCCAGCGGGCCCGCAGCTACATCTACACCACGGCGCCCCCGCCGGCTGTGGCCGCCGCAACGCGGCGGGCGCTGGCTTTGGCGCGCGCCGAAGAGTGGCGCCGCGACCGACTCGGCACGCTCGTCCGCCGCTTCCGCGAGGGGGCGCTCGGGCTCGGGCTCCGGCTGGTACCCTCGGAAACGCCCATCCAGCCGGTCCTGGCCGGCTCGGCGCAGGCCGCACTGCAGGCAGCCGGGCAGCTGTTCGCCGCCGGCCTGTGGGTCACGCCGATCCGCCCGCCCACGGTACCGACCGGCTCCGCACGCCTGCGGGTCACCTTGTCGGCCGCCCATGCGGAGGCAGACGTCGACCGCCTGCTGGACGGCCTGGCGGACATCCCCGTGTTGCGCTGCGAGGAGCGGCGATGAAGCTGCATGCGGAGATGCGCGGCGAGGGCCCGGGCCTGGTCCTGCTGCACGGCTGGGGGCTCAACTCGGCCGTCTGGGGGCCGCTGGCGGAGCGGCTCCAGGCCCGTTTCCGGCTGGTGCTGGTCGACCTGCCGGGTCATGGACGAAGCCCTGCCGGAGCCGCGGCACCCTCGCTCGCCGGCTGGGCCGAGGCGGCGGCGGCGGTCGTCCCGCCCGGCAGCGCGTGGCTAGGCTGGTCGCTCGGCGGACAGGTGGCGATGCGAGCGGCACTGGCGGGACACGAGATATCGCGCCTCGCACTGGTGGCGACGACGCCGCGCTTCCTGGCCGGGCCGGACTGGCCCTGCGGCGTGCCGGCGGAAGTGCTTGCCGGATTCGCCACCGGGCTGACCCGGGACCACGAGAAAACCCTGCGCGATTTCCTCAGCCTCCAGCTGCGCGGCGACGCGCGGGCAGCCAGCCTGCTGCGGACCCTGCGCACCCTGCTGGCCGCCGCGCCGGCCCCGGATCCGGCCGCACTTGCGCACGGCCTGGACATCCTGGCCACCACGGACCTGCGGCCTGAGCTCCGGGGACTGACTCAACCGGCCCTGGTCGTCAGCGGTGCCCGGGACCGACTCACGCCAGCCGAGGCCAGCCGGCGGCTGGCGGACATGATTCCCGGAGCGCGCCGGCTGGACTTCGCCGGCACGGCGCATGCACCTTTTCTCACCCGCGCCGACGAGTTCCTGGCCGCCCTGGAAGAGTTCCTTGGAGAATCGGAGGAGGCCGCGTGAGCACCGACCCGTTCCGCCTCGAAGGCCGGCGGATCCGCGCGTCCTTCGACGGGGCCGCTGCCGGTTACGATGCCGTGGCGGTGGTGCAGGCAGAAGTGCGCGCCCGCCTGCTGGAGCGCCTCGAGCTCTTTCGCCTCGCTCCCCGCAGGATTCTCGACGCTGGATGCGGCACGGGCCACGGCGCGCGGGCCCTGCTCAGGCATTATCGAGGCGCCGAGCTGGTGGCGCTGGACCTGGCTCCCGGCATGCTGGCGCAGTCGCGCAGCCGCAAGCCCTGGCTGCGCCGGCTGGACCCGGTGTGCGCCGATGCCGCTGCGGTGCCGCTGGCGGACAGCACGGTGGACCTCGTCTTCTCGAACCTGATGCTCCAGTGGTGCAACGAGCCGGACGCGGTGTTCACGGAGTTCCGCCGGGTCCTGCGGCCGGGCGGCCTGCTGCTGTTCACGACCTTCGGCCCGGACACGCTCAAGGAGCTGCGCGCGGCCTGGAGCGCGGCGGACGGCCACACGCATGTCAGCCGCTTCGTCGACATGCACGATCTCGGCGACGCCCTGGTCCGGGCCGGGCTGGCGGAACCGGTGATGGACGTGGAGCACCTGACCCTGACCTACGCCGACCTCCGCAGCCTGATGCGTGATCTCAAGGCCATGGGTGCCCGCAACGCCACCGCCGGCCGCAATCGCGGGCTCACCGGGCGCCGGAGGCTGGCCGTCGCGGAAGCGCACTATGAGTCTCTGCGTCGCGACGGGCGCCTGCCTGCCACCTGGGAAGTCGTTTACGGCCACGCCTGGGCGCCGGCGCCGACCCCCGCCACCGATCGCGGTCCGGACCGGGATGGCACGGCCACCGTGCCGCTGGCAGACATCGGGCGGCGGCGCCGGTGAAGGGCCTGTTTGTCACCGGCACCGACACCGAGGTCGGCAAGACGCTGTTCAGTACCGCCCTGCTGCTGCGGCTCGGGACCGACGGCGTGCGCGCGGCCGCCTGCAAGCCGGTCTCGGCAGGCTGCCGGCGCGAGGGCGACCGCCTGGTCAACGGCGACGCCGAGCTGCTGGCCGCCACGGCGCCAGTGAGACGGCCGCTCGAGGTGGTCAACCCGGTGGCGCTGGAGCCCGCCATCGCGCCCCACATCGCAGCCGCCGAGGCGGGCGCCGGGCTGGACGCCGCAGGCCTGGCGGCGGCGTGCCGCTCGGCCGGCGCCGGCGCCGAGTTCCTACTGGTCGAGGGCGCCGGCGGCTGGCGGGTGCCCCTGGGCCCCCGGGAGACCCTGGCCGACGTTCCGCGCCTGCTGGGCCTGCCGGTGGTGCTGGTCGTCGGGCTGCGGCTGGGATGTCTGAACCACGCCTTGCTCAGCGCCGAGGCGATCCTGAGCGACGGGCTCGAGCTGGCCGGCTGGGTCGCCAATACCCTGAATCCGGCGATGCCCCGGCTCGAAGACAACATAGACGCCCTGCGCGAGCGGCTGCCGGTACCCATGCTGGCGCGCCTGCCCCACTGCGAGGCGGATACCGAGCTCGGGCGGGCTCGGGAAGCGGCAGCCGTGTTGCGCCGTATTGCGGCATTCACTTACGATTAGCGCGCTTTTTGCAACGCCCTCGGCATCGGGGAGAGGTTGGAGACGTTTCCGGACACAGCGACAAGCTCCTTGGACAGGTACTGGTCAGCGCTAATTCTTCGCTGAGCCGCCAGGGTGCTTTCCTGTTTTTCGGCGTCACTTCTGCAGCCTCGCTGTTGCTGGCCGGTGCGCTTGCGGCACAGGGCTTCTGGCCGGTCCTGCCCTTCGCCGGTATCGAGCTCTTCGCGCTCGGGCTGGCTCTGGGCCTGAGCATGAAGCGCGGGCGCTACCGGGAGTTCGTCAGCGTCTACGGCGACCGCATTGTGATCGAGCGGGGTGCCGGGACCATGGAAGAGCGGGTCGAACTGCCCCGTCACTGGACGCGGGTGGAACTGGTGCCCTCGCCGTGGCGGGGGCATCCGCCCCGGCTGCTGCTGTGCTATGGCACGCAGCGTCGGGAGATCGGCGCCGTGCTGACCGGGGAAGAGCGCGAAAGCCTGCGGCTGCGTCTCGCGGAGCTGATTGCCGGCACGGAGCCGGCGGACGCAACCGGGCGGGGCAGCCGCACGAATGAATGAGTAGAGAGTGTCCTGATCCAAGGGAGCCCGGACTGATGTCCAAGACCACGTTGAGGTGGATCGGCCGCATTGCGGCAGGCGCGGGGCTGGCCCTCGCCGTACAGTCGTCGGCGTGGGCCGACTGGGCCTTGAACATGCCGCGCGGCGTATCCGGCATCAGCAATGAAGTCTACGAGCTTCATATGCTGATCTTCGGCATCTGCGTCGTGATAGCCGTCGTTGTGTTCGGGGCGATGATCTGGTCGATCTTCCATCACCGCAAGTCGCGGGGCGTCGAGCCCGCCAAGTTCTCGCACAGCACCAAGGTCGAGATCGTCTGGACCGTCATTCCCATCGCCATCCTGGTGGCGATGGCAGTGCCCGCTGCCGATACGCTGATCCGCATGGAGGACACCCGCAACAGCGACCTCTCGGTCAAGGTCACCGGCTACCAGTGGAAGTGGCACTACGAATACCTGGATGAGGGACTGCAGTTCTTCAGCAGCCTCTCCGCCGAGTCGAACCGCGCCCGGCAGCTCCGCTCCGGCGTCGACGTCAGCGCTGTGGACAACTACCTGCTCGATGTGGACCGCCCGCTGGTGGTGCCCGTGGGCGCCAAGGTCCGCCTGCTGCTGACCTCGAACGACGTGATTCATTCCTGGTGGGTGCCGGCCTTCGGCGGCAAGAAAGACGCCATCCCCGGTTTCGTCAACGAGTTCTGGTTCCAGGCCGACGAGCCGGGCATCTATCGCGGCCAGTGCGCCGAGCTGTGCGGCCGCGACCATGCCTTCATGCCGGTCGTCGTCGAGGTGAAGCCCGAGGCCGAGTACCAGGCCTGGCTGGCGGAGCAGGCCCCGCAGGCCATGCCCGCCGCCGCGCCGATGGAAGCCGCCCCGGTGGCCATGCCGGCCGCGGCCGCCCCGGCCCCGGCCCCGACCCTCGCAGCCCCTGCTGCTGCGGCTGCCGCCGCCCCGTCCATGCTGGACATGGACCAGCTGATGGCCGAGGGCCGCAACGTCCACCTGACCTACTGCGCGGCGTGTCACCAGCCGGACGGCAGCGGCCTGTCCGCCGCCGGCTTCCCGGCGCTCAAGGACATCCAGATCACGCTGGAGGAGCATATCCAGGTGGGCCTGAACGGCCGGCCGGGCACCGCCATGGCCGCCTTCGGGCCGCAGCTGAGCGACGAGCAACTGGCCGCCGTCATCACCTACCAGCGCAACGCCTTCGGCAACGACACCGGCGAGCAGGCCCAGCCGGCCGACGTCGCCGCAGCCCGCTGAGCCGGAATCGAGGAGAGTTCATTATGTCTACCGCAACTCACGCCGAGCACCACGATCACGGCCACCAGCCGACCGGCTTCATGCGCTGGCTGACCACCACGAACCACAAGGACATCGGCACGATGTACCTGGTGTTCAGCCTGGTGATGTTCTTCGTCGGCGGCGCCATGGCCCTGGTCATCCGCGCCGAGCTGTTCCAGCCGGGCCTGCAGTTCGTGGACCCGGGCTTCTTCAACCAGATGACCACCATGCACGCGCTGATCATGATCTTCGGCGCAGTGATGCCGGCCTTCGTCGGCCTGGCCAACTGGATGGTGCCGCTGCAGATCGGCGCGCCCGACATGGCGCTGCCGCGGCTCAACAACTGGAGCTTCTGGATCCTGCCGTTCGCTTTCTCGCTGCTGCTGCTGACGCTGTTCCTGCCGGGCGGCGCGCCGGCCTCCGGCTGGACCATGTACCCGCCGCTGGTGCTGCAGACGGGCAACGCCTTCCCCTTCCTGATCTTCTCGATCCACCTGATGGGCCTGTCGTCGATCATGGGCGCCATCAACATCATCGTGACGATCATGAACATGCGGGCGCCCGGCATGGGCCTCCTGAAGATGCCGCTGTTCACCTGGACGTGGCTGATCACCGCCTACCTGCTGATCCTGGTGATGCCGGTGCTGGCGGGCGCGGTGACCATGCTGCTGACCGACAAGTACTTCGGCACCGCCTTCTTCACCGCGGCCGGCGGCGGCGACCCGGTGATGTTCCAGCACATCTTCTGGTTCTTCGGGCACCCCGAGGTCTACATCATGATCCTGCCGGCCTTCGGCATCATCTCGGAGATCATCCCGACCTTCGCCCGCAAGCCGTTGTTCGGCTACAGCGCCATGGTCTATGCCACGGCCAGCATCGCCTTCCTGTCCTTTATCGTCTGGGCCCACCACATGTTCACCGTGGGCATGCCGCTGGCCGGGCAGCTGTTCTTCATGTTCACCACCATGCTGATCGCCGTCCCGACCGGTGTGAAGGTGTTCAACTGGGTGGCGACCATGTGGCGCGGCGCGATGACCTTCGAGACGCCGATGCTGTTCGCGCTGGCCTTCGTGTTCCTGTTCACCATCGGCGGCTTCTCCGGCCTGATGCTGGCCATCGTGCCCGCCGACCTGCAGTACCACGACTCCTACTTCGTGGTGGCCCACTTCCACTACGTGCTGGTCCCGGGCGCCGTGTTCGCCATCATGGCGGGCGTCTACTACTGGCTGCCGAAGTGGACCGGCCACATGTACGACGAGACGATGGGCAAGATCCACTTCTGGCTCTCCGCCATCTCCGTCAATCTCACGTTCTTCCCGATGCACTTCGTGGGCCTGGCGGGCATGCCGCGGCGCATCCCGGACTACGCCACGCAGTTTGCGGAGTTCAACGCGATTGCCTCGGTTGGCGCCTTCCTGTTCGGCCTCTCGCAGCTGATGTTCGCCTGGAACATCTACCGCTGCGTGAAGCGCGGGAAGCAGGCCACCGCCGAGGTCTGGGAAGGCAGCCATGGCCTGGAATGGACGGTGCCCTCGCCAGCGCCGCACCACACCTTCGACACGCCGCCGGTAGTGAAGTAAGCAGGTGCATGCCTTGAGCGAACACCCCGAAGACCAGCGGGCGCGGCGCGTCAGGATCATCCGGACTGCGGTATTGCTGGCGTTGTTCGCGATCGCTGTCTACGCGATGTTCATCCTGACGATGGCGCAACGCAGCCAGGGAGTGTGACGATGACCGCGACCCGGACCATGGTGCTGAAGCTGGTGGGGCTGACCGCCGCGATGTTCGGCTTCGGTTTCCTGCTGGTGCCGCTGTACGAGGTGTTCTGCGACATTACCGGCCTCGGGGGCCGCACCAGCAACGAGGCTGCCACCCAGGTGGTCGAGGCGCCCGACACCGATCGCATGGTTCGGGTCGAGTTCGTGGCCTCGGTCAACAGCAACGGCCCATGGGAGTTCCGCCCGGAGGTGTCGAGCATGATGGTCCACCCGGGCCAGATGTACACCACGACCTACTGGGCCCGGAACCTGCGCGACTTCGACATCGTCGGCCATGCGGTGCCCAGCGTCGCGCCCGGGACCGCCGCGCGCTACTTCAACAAGACCGAGTGCTTCTGCTTCACGGAGCAGAAGTTCGAGGGCCTCGAGGGCCGCGACATGCCGGTGGTGTTCATCATCGACCCGGACCTGCCGGCGCATGTCGAGACCGTCACCCTCTCCTACACCTTCTTCGACCGGGCGGGCCTGGCCGCGGCGAGCGTGCCGCAGAGCGGGCTGCAGTAAAACGAAAATAACGGGGAATACCGATGGATCATTCTGAGCGTTACTACGTCCCCCACGGCAGCTACTGGCCGATCGTAGGCGCAGTCGGCCTGTTCCTGATGATGCTCGGCGTCTCGGCCTGGCTCAACGGTGTCAGCCTGATGGGCTGGGTAGCGTGGCTCGGCATAGCCGTGGTGCTGGTCATGATCGTCGGCTGGTTCGCCAACGTCATCAACGAGAGCGAGGGCGGCCTGTACAGCGCGCAGGTGGACCGCTCGTTCCGCATGAGCATGACCTGGTTCATCATTTCCGAGGTCATGTTCTTTGCCGCCTTCTTCGGCGCGCTGTTCTACGCTCGCCAGCTGGCGGTGCCGTGGCTCGGCGGCGAGGGCAACAACTTCTTCACCCACCTCCTGCTCTACCCGGAGTACGAGGCGGCGTGGCCGACCGGCGGCCCGCAGGCGTGGGGCGGCGACTTCAGCATCATGGGCGCCGGGGGCCTGCCCGCGATCAACACCGCGATCCTGCTGCTCAGCGGCGTGACCATCACCATCGCACACCACGCGATCAAGGAAGGCCACCGCTCATTGACGTCCTGGTTCCTGTTCGCAACCATCGCGCTGGGCCTGCTGTTCCTCAGCCTGCAGGCCTACGAATACGTCCACGCCTACCGGGACCTGAACCTGCGCCTGACCTCCGGGATCTACGGCAGCACCTTCTTCATGCTGACCGGCTTCCACGGCATGCACGTGACGCTGGGCGCCATCATGCTGGCGGTGATCTGGATCCGGGTGCTCAAGGGCCATTTCACCCCGAAGCAGCACTTCGGCTTCGAGGGCGTGGCCTGGTACTGGCACTTCGTCGATGTCGTCTGGCTGGGCCTGTATATCTTCGTGTACTGGCTCTGAGCCCGGAACGCCGACGAATCAGCATCCAGGGGGCGTGCAGGGCACGCCCTTCTGGTTTATGACTCGCGGCTTCAGAGCTCGCCCGGAGTGATCAGGCCGAGCGCGTAGGCGACGAGCAGGACGATGAAGAGGGCCACCGAGAGGCCGATGCGCCAGGTGAGCGCCTTCACCAGGCGCTTGGAATCGTGCTCGTCCTTGAACAGGTACACCAGCCCGGAGGCGAGACTGGCGACGATCGCCACGAACGCCAGCAGGATCAGCAACTTGATTGGACTCATGACAACCTCCGTCGGCAACGGCCAGTATACTCCCGGCTTCGCGGCCGGCGGGGGACCAAGCTGACATGAGCACCACCGCTGGGCGCCGCTTCCGGCCCGGGCTGCCGGCCACCCTGTTCACCGCTTTTTTCCTGCCCCTGCTGCTGGCGCTGGGCACCTGGCAGGTCAACCGGGCGGGGCAGAAGCAAGCCTTGTTCGATGACTTCGCCGCGGGTGGCGCTGCGGTTGCGCTCGCCGCGGACAGCGGCGGGCTCGACGAGCTGCGCCGCTACACGCCGGTGGCCGCGAGCGGGCGCTACCTCGGCGAGCGCCAGTTCCTGCTGGACAACATGGTCGAGGACGGCCAGGCCGGCTACCGGGTCCTGACGCCGATGCTGCTCGCCGACGGCCTCGCGGTGCTGGTGGACCGGGGCTGGGTGCCGCGCGATTTCACCACCGACGTTGCGCCAGCCATCGCCGTCGGCCCGGCGGCGCGCACCGTCACGGGCAAGCTGGACCGGCTGCCGCGGCCCGGCATCGAGCTCGAGACGACGCTGGCGCCGGGCTGGCCGAAAGTGGTCCAATTCCCCTCCCGCGACGAACTCGAGGAGGCGCTGGGGCTGCGGCTGATGCCGGGGCTGGTGCTGCTCGATGCGGAGCAGCCCGACGGCTTCCGCCGCGACTGGCGGCCCTCGGACTTCGGGCCCGAGCGGCACATCGGCTATGCCGTGCAGTGGTTTGCGCTCGCCCTCACCCTGATCGTGCTGTATCTCGCCTGGTCATTCAGGAAAACGGATTGAACATGGACAACACCTCGCAGCCCAAGCGGCGCAACCTCCAGGCCTGGGGCCTGTTCCTGCTGTTTTTCGGCCCGCTCGCGATCGCGATGTTCCTCTACTACGCCACCGACTGGCGGCCCGGGGGGACCGGCAACCACGGCACGCTGGTGGACCCGCCGCGGCCCACGCCGCAGGTCAGCCTGCCCGGCGCCGACGGTCTGCCGGCCGGCGACGGTTTTCTCCGCGACCGCTGGTCGCTCGTATTCATCGCCCGTTCCCCCTGCGAGGAGAACTGCCGCGAGGCCCTCTATAACGGTCGCCAGATGCGCCTGGCTCTCGGCCGGCGAATGGACCGCTTGGCGCGGGTTTACCTCCACACCGGCACGCCGCCGGAGGCCGAGTTCCTGGCAGCGGAGCACCCGGACCTGCAGGTCGTCCGGGCTCTCGGGCCGGAAGGCGAGGCGCTGCTCGCCGCTTTCCCGGGCCAGGCGGAGGGCTACTGGCTGGTCGACCCCCTCGGGAATGTCATGATGCGGTACCCGGTCGACCAGCAGCCCAAGGGCATGATGGAGGACATCAAGAAGCTCCTCCGGCTGTCCAGAATAGGCTGAGGCCGGCGGAGGACACCCGCCGGGATCGACTCCGGCCGCCCGATCCGCCAAAATTACGGGTTCGGCCCGCCCGACGAACCGGCGCCGACCCCACGAACGAAGCAGGTAGTTGCCGTGCAGACTGAGGTCAGAAAACTCCCCGCGACCAGCCTCGCCGTGCGGCTGGGCGATTACCTCGAGCTCTGCAAGCCGAAGGTCGTCAGCCTCATCGTCTTCACGGCGGTCGTGGGTATGTTCCTTGCGGTGCCGGGCCTCGTGCCGCTGGACAAGCTGCTCTTCGGCACCCTCGGCATCGGGCTGGCAGCGTCCTCAGCGGCAGCCATCAACCACGTGCTCGACGCCCGTATCGACGCCGTCATGCGGCGCACCCGGCGGCGCCCGCTGCCTACCGGCCACCTCAGCGAGACACAGGCGCTGGCCTTCGCCGTGCTGCTTGGCATCGTATCCATGCTGATGCTGTGGTTCCTGGTCAACCCGCTGACCGCGGTGCTGACCTTCATCAGCCTGATCGGTTACGCCATCGTCTACACCGCGTTCCTGAAGCGCGCCACGCCGCAGAATATCGTCATCGGCGGCGCCGCCGGCGCCGCGCCGCCGGTCCTCGGCTGGGTGGCCATCACGGGCGAGATCCATGCCCATGCGCTGCTGCTCTTCCTGATCATCTTCGTCTGGACGCCGCCCCACTTCTGGGCGCTGGCCATCGCCCGCAAGGACGAGTACGCCAAGGTGAATATCCCCATGATGCCCGTGACCCACGGCATCGAATTCACGCGCCTGCAGATCCTGCTCTACACCATCCTCCTGTTCATCGTCGGCCTGCTGCCCTGGCTGACCGGCATGAGCGGCTGGCTGTACCTGCTCGGCGCCATCGGCTTCGGCGGCGGCTTCCTCTACTATGCGGTGGCGATGATGCGCTCCGACGCCCCCGAGCTGCCGATGAAGACCTTCAGCTACTCCATCACCTACCTGATGGGCATCTTCTCCTTCCTGCTGGCCGACCACTACGTGCCGCTGGTCCTGGGCTGAGCCGTGCTCAAGCGCTACCTGCCGCTGATCTTCGTGCTCGCGGTGGTCGTTATCACCGTCGTCGCGTTCCTCGTGCTGCGCTGAGCACCTCACGGGCCACGCCGGCCCTGGCCTGACCGCGGCTCGGGCCATTGCATGGTCCCCTTCGCTTGGAAATCTGATGCCGCTCAGGGGACCATGCAATACCCCGGCCGCTCCTCTGGTAAAGGCCGCAACATCGAGAACGCAACTCAGCGTCCCGCCCGGTGCCAGCCAGGCGGGTGCCGAGGCGGACATCGGCGCAACGCGCGCCGGCAGAGCACGGCTGCAGCGGTGGTTCCGGCGCCAATCCGGCCGGAGTGTACCCGGACATCGGGGCCTGCAGCCTTTAAAGCGGCTGGGTATGACAGGGTCCTGCGAGCGGCATAAGAATTCCAAGTGAGCAGGACCCTGTCATGGCCGGCCGCGGACAGGCTTCCAGACCCGGCCGGGTACAATGGTCGGCCATGGACATCACCCCCATCCTCGACCCCCTGAACGACGCCCAGCGAGAGGCCGTCACCGCACCGGCCGATGCGCCCGTGCTGGTGCTGGCGGGGGCCGGCAGCGGCAAGACCCGGGTGCTGGTGCACCGCATCGCCTGGCTGGTACAGGTCGAGGGCGTGTCGCCCTGGGGCGTGCTGGCGGTGACCTTCACGAACAAGGCCGCGGGCGAGATGCGCAGCCGCATCGAGCACCTGCTCGGCATGCCGGCGGATAACCTCTGGGTGGGCACTTTCCACGGCCTGGCGCACCGCCTGCTGCGGCTGCACTGGCGCGAGGCGCGGCTGCCGCAGACGTTCACCGTCCTCGACTCCGAGGACCAGCTGCGGCTGATCCGCCGGCTCCTGAAGTCCATGGAGCTGGACGAGAACCGCTGGGTGCCGCGCGAGGTGCAGTGGTTCATCAACGCCCGCAAGGACGAGGGGCTGCGGCCGGACCACCTCGACGCCGGCGACGATCCCAACCGGCGCATGTTCATTCGCCTCTACGAGGCCTACCAGGCCCAGTGCGAGCAGAGCGGCCTGGTGGACTTCGCCGAGCTGCTGCTGCGCGCCTACGAGCTTTGGCAGCACGACCCGCAGCTGCTGGACCATTACCAGCGACGCTTCCGCCACCTGCTGGTGGACGAGTTCCAGGACACCAACGCCATCCAGTACGCCTGGCTGAAGCTGCTCGCCGGCAAGGAGGGCAAGCCCTTCATCGTCGGCGACGACGACCAGAGCATCTACGGCTGGCGCGGCGCCCGCGTGGAGCACATCCGGCGCTTCCGCAAGGACTTCCCGGGCACGAAGCTGGTGCGGCTGGAGCAGAACTATCGCTCCACCGGCAATATTCTCAACGCCGCCAACGCCCTGATAGCGCACAACCGCGAGCGGCTCGGCAAGAAGCTGTGGACGGAAGGCCACGAGGGCGACCCGATCCGCCTGTATGCGGCCTACAACGAGCGCGACGAGGCCGACTTCGTGATCGGGCGCATCCGCAGCCTGCTTGATGGCGGTGCTGCGGCGAACGAGATCGCGGTGCTGTATCGCTCCAACGCCCAGTCCCGCGTGTTCGAAGAGGCGCTGATCCAGGCGCGGATTCCGTACCGGGTCTACGGAGGCCTGCGCTTCTTCGAGCGGGCGGAAATCAAGGATGCGCTGGCCTACCTGAGGCTGATGGCCAACCGCGACGACGACTCCGCCTTCGAGCGCATCGTCAACCTGCCGACGCGCGGCATCGGCGCCAAGACACTGGAGGCGCTGCGCGGCTACGCCCGCGCCAACGCCACCTCCATGTGGCGGGCCTCGGGCGCGCTGGTGGGCGATGGCCTGCCGGCACGTGCCGCCCAGGCCCTCCACGCCTTCCTCGCGCTGATAGAGGGTCTCGATCGCGACACCCGCGCGCTCGAGCTGCACGAGCAGGTGGACCACGTGATCCAGGCCAGCGGCCTGATCGCTCATCACGGCAAGGAGAAGGGCGAGCGCGGCGAGGCGCGGGTCGAGAACCTGGAGGAGCTGGTGAGCGCGGCCCGCGGATTCGAGCCGGAACCCGACTCCGAGATGCGGCCGCTGGACGAGTTCCTGGCCCATGCGGCGCTGGAAGCCGGCGAGAACCAGGGCGGGGCGTGGGAGCAGTGCGTGCAGCTGATGACGCTGCATTCGGCGAAGGGGCTCGAGTTCCCGGTGGTGTTCCTGGCCGGCATGGAGGACGGGCTGTTCCCGCACAAGCGCAGCCTGCTCGACGCCGACGGGCTGGAGGAGGAGCGGCGCCTCGCCTATGTCGGCATGACGCGGGCCATGCGGGAGCTCTACCTGAGCTACGCGGAGCAGCGCCGGCTGCACGGCGTCGACAACTACGGCATCCCGTCCCGCTTCATCGGCGAGCTGCCGCCCGAGCTGGTCGAGGAGATCCGCCCCGCCGCGCGCATCTCACGCCCGGTCGCGGCGCCCTCGGGCCGGTTCCGCGAGGAAGCGCCCGACGGCATCCGGCTGGGGCAGCGCGTGCGCCACGGGCAGTTCGGCGAGGGCGTGATCCTCAGCCACGAGGGCCACGGCAACCATGCCCGGGTGCAGGTGAACTTCGAGCAGGTCGGCCCGAAATGGCTGGTGCTGGCCTACGCCCGCCTTGAACTGATGTAACATCGGCCCCGCCGCCCAGGCCGGAAAGAAACACATGAAGATTCTCATCCTCGGCGCGGGCACGGTCGGCTCCACCGCCGCCGAGTCGCTCTCCGACGAAAACGAGATCACCGTGGTCGACCTGAACGGCCGGCTGCTGGCGGAGCTCCAGGACCGGCTCGACATCCGCACCGTGCAGGGTCATGCCTCGCATCCGCGCGTGCTGGAGAAGGCGGGCGCGGCAGACGCGGACATCCTGGTGGCGCTTACCGACAGCGACGAGACCAACATGGTCGCCTGCCAGATCGCCTTCAGCATCTACCGCACGCCGGTCCGCATCGCGCGCATCCGCGCGGCCGAGTACACCTCGCGCCAGGAGTTGTTCGGGGCCAAGGCCGTGCCGGTGGACACCATCATCAGCCCGGAGCAGCTGGTCACCGAGCACATCGAGCAGCTGATCCATTATCCGGGCGCGCACCAGGTGCTGGACTTCGCCGACGGCCGAGTGCGCCTGGTTGGCGTGAAGGCCAAGACGGGCGGCCCGCTGATCGGCCAGGAGCTGCGCGAGCTGCGCCGCCATATCCCCCACACGGACGCACGGGTGGCGGCGATCTACCGCCAGAGCAGCATCCCTCCGCTCGGCAACGACGAGCCGATCTACGAGACCATCCTGCCCGAGGGCGACACTGTAATCCGCGAGAACGACCTGGTGTTCTTTCTCGCCGCCCGCAAGGACATCCGGGTGATGATGAGCGAGCTGCTGAAGCTGGAGCATCCCGCGCGCAGCATCATCATCGCCGGCGGCGGCCATATCGGTTTCGAGCTGGCCCGGCGGCTGGAGAACACCAACCGCGTGAAGGTCATCGAGCGGGACTACGAGCGCGCCCGCTACATCTCGGAGAGACTCAAGCACGCCGTGGTCCTGACCGGCGACGCCGTGGACGAGAAGCTGCTGCAGGAGGAGAACATCGACAAAGTCGACGTCTTCTGCGCGCTGACCAGCGCCGAGGAAGCCAATATCCTGTCCTCCTTCCTGGCCAAGCGCATGGGCGCATCGCGCGTGATTGCCCTGATCAACCGGCCGTCCTATGCCAAGCTGGTAGAGAACCAGTATGTCGACATCGCGGTATCGCCGCAGGAAATCACGCTCAGCGCGCTGCTGGCCAAGGTGCGCGGCATGCGCCTCGACGTCGGCCAGGTCCATGCGCTGCGCAGCGGCACTGCCGAGGCCATCGAGGCCGTGGCCCACGGCGACGACAAGACCTCGCGGGTCGTGGGCAAGCGGGTCGAGGAGATCCCGTTGCCGCCCGGCGCCACCATCGGCGCCATCGTGCGGGAGAACGACGTCCTGATGGCCCACCACGACACGGAGATCCTGCGCGAAGACCACGTCATCCTCTTCCTCACCGATCGCAGCCAGATCCCGGCCGTGGAAAAGCTGTTCCAGGTGAGCGTGACGTATACCTGAGGCCCCGGCCCTGCCATGAATGCCCTGGTCGTCCTCCGCATCGTCGGGCTGCTGCTCGCCCTCTTCAGCCTGACCATGCTGCCGCCCGTGGCGGTTTCCTGGTACTACGCCGACGGCGCGGGGCTCGCCTTCTTCGAGGCCTTCCTGTTCACCCTGCTGGCCGGCCTGCTGCTCTACCTGCCGCTGCGGCGGCACCGGGCGGAGCTGCGCATTCGCGACGGCTTCCTGGTGGTGGCCGGCTTCTGGGTGGTGCTGGGCTTCGCGGGCGCGGTGCCGCTGCTGCTGGTGGAAACGCCGGCGATGGGCTTCACCGACGCCGTGTTCGAGGCCGTCTCGGGCTTCACGACCACGGGCGCCACGGTGCTGAGCGGCCTCGACAGCCTGCCGCGCTCGGTGCTCTGGTACCGCCAGCAGATCCAGTGGTTCGGCGGCATGGGCATTATCGTGCTGGCGGTCGCCATCCTCCCGGTGCTGGGCGTCGGCGGCATGCAGCTCTACCGGGCCGAGACCCCCGGCCCGATGAAGGACACCAAGCTCACGCCGCGCATCACCGAGACCGCGAAGGCGCTCTGGATCACCTATGTCGGCCTGACCGTGGTCGCCGCCGTCTCCTACCGCCTGGCCGGGATGTCATGGTTCGATGCCGTCGGCCACGCGTTCACCTCCATCGGAACCGCCGGGTTCTCCACCCACGACGCCAGCTTCGGCCACTTCAACAGCCCGTTGCTTGAATGGCTCGGGGCCCTGTTCATGTTCCTCGGCGCCACCAGCTTCGCCCTGCACTTCTTCGCGATGCGACGCCTGCTCCCTGACGTCCACATGCATCTGCGCGGCGGGCGCCCGCGGTTCGAATGGCCGCATCGGCGCCGGGTATCGTTCGGCGGGGCGCTGAACGGCTACCTGCATGACCCGGAGTTCCGCGCCTTCATGGTCATCCAGGCCGCGCTGATCGCCACGATCGCCATCTACCTCGCGGTGCTCGGCCACCACACCCCGGGCGAATCGCTGACCAAGGCGGTCTTCCAGGCGGTCTCCATCGGCACCACGACTGGCTTCACCTCCACCGACTTCTCAGCCTGGCCGGGCGCGCTGCCCGTGCTGCTCATCCTCGCCAGCTTCATCGGCGGCTGCGCCGGCTCCACGGCCGGGGGCATGAAAGTCCTGCGCTGGCTGCTGATCTTCAAGCAGGGCTGGCGCGAGCTCGCCCGCCTGCTGCACCCAAGCGCGGTGATCACCATCCGCCTGGGCGATCGCGGAGTGCCCAGCCGGGTCACCGAGGCCGTGTGGGGCTTCTTTTCCGTCTATGTCATGGTGTTCTGCGTGCTGATGGCGATCATGATGTTCCTCGGGCTCGACCAGGTGACTGCCTTCTCGGCGGTTGCCGCCACGCTGAACAACCTCGGCCCCGGGCTCGGCGACGTCAGCGCCACCTTCGCCTCGGTGCCCGACGGGGGCAAATGGGTGGGCGTGCTGGCGATGATCCTCGGCCGACTCGAGATCTTCACGCTGCTGGTGTTGCTGACCCCGGAGTTCTGGCGGCGCTGATGCGGGCGACGCTGGAAAAGCTGCTCGCCGGAGGCCGTGACGACGCGCTGCTGCGCTTCTCCCTGGGCAACGCCTGCCTGGGAGAGCAGGATGCGGGCGCAGCCGCCGAGCACCTGCGCCGGGCCGTCGAGCATGATCCCGCCTATTCGGCGGCGTGGAAGCTGCTCGGCAAGGCGCTGGCCGAGCAGGGCGACCGCGCCGGCGCGATGGCGGCCTGGGGCCGCGGTATCGAGGCGGCCACGGCGCGTGGCGACGTGCAGGCGGCGAAGGAGATGCGCGTGTTCATGAAGCGGCTGCAGAAAGATCAGGGTAGCGGGGACAAATGACGCGACGCATGGCAGTCGAACGGGGCGGCGAGATGCACCTCGACATGCTGGTGAACGCGGTACGCGCCGCCATCGAGGCCGGCGACCCCGTGGCGCTGCACCGGATCGTCGACGACGAGCATCATGCCGATGTCGCGGCCGCGCTCGAGGAATTCGACCCCGTCGAGGTGTGGACGGTGCTGGACCTGCTCTCTCTCTCCGAGCAGGCGGAGCTGTTCGGCTACTTCGAGCGGGACTTCCAGGTCGACATGGCGCATACGGCACCGCGCGCCAAGTTGGCGCGCATCGTCAGCGAGATGAAGTCCGACGAGCGCGCGGACCTGTTCAACGAACTCTCCGACGAGCAGCAGGAAGCCCTGCTGCCGGCACTTGCCCAGGCCGAGCGGGAGGATATCCGCCGCCTCGCCGGCTACGAGGAAGACACGGCCGGGGCCATCATGACCTCGGAGTACGCGGCGCTGAGCGAGTCGCTGTCGGCTGCCCAGGCGATCGATAAGCTGCGCCGAGAGGCGCCCGACAAGGAGACCATTTATCGCGCGTATGTCACCAGCCCGGACCGGCAGCTGCTCGGCGTCGTGCGCCTGCAGGACCTGATCCTGGCGACACCGGGGACCCTCGTCCGAGACCTGATGGAAGAGGCGCCCCTGTCGGTGCGCGTCAGCGACGACCAGGAAGAAGTCGCGCGCAAGATTTCCCGCTACGACGTGCTGGCACTGCCGGTGCTGGACGCGGAGGGGCGGATGGTCGGCATCGTGACGCACGACGACGCCATGGACGTGCTCCAGGAGGAGGCCACCGAGGACTTCCACAAGGTCGGCTCGGTGGGCGAACTGGACACGAGCGTGCGCGATGCGTCGATCGGCCTGATGTATCGCAAGCGCATCGCGTGGCTGGTACTGCTGGTGTTCGGCAACCTGCTGTCCAGCGCCGGCATCGATTTCTACGAGGACACCATCGCCCAGGCCGTGGCGCTGGTATTCTTCCTCCCGCTGCTCATCGGCTCCGGCGGCAACGCCGGCGCGCAGGCGTCCACGCTGATGGTGCGCGCGCTGGCGACCGGCGACGTGATGCTCAAGGACTGGGGCCGGATGCTCGGCCGCGAGGTACTGATCGCCTTCCTGCTCGGGCTGACCATGGCCCTGGTCGTCTCCGGCATCGGGTGGTACCGGGGCGGGCCGGACATAGCCGTCGCAGTGGGCTTCACCATGGTCCTGGTGGTCCTGATCGGCAGCCTGATCGGCATGTTGCTCCCTTTCATCCTCAGCCACCTGAAGCTCGACCCGGCCACGGCCAGCGCGCCGCTGGTGATGACGCTGGCCGACGCCTCCGGCGTCTTCATTTACTTCGGCGTGGCAACTGCGATCCTGTTCCCGGCCTAGCCGTCCCTCAGGCCGGCTCGAGGTAGGTGCAGAACTGCTCGGTGGCCCGCTCCCAGGTGTGCTCCAGAGCGTGCCGCCGGCAGGCGTCGCGGTCGAGCCGGAGAGCGCCTTCGACCGCGTTCTCCAGGTCTTCCTCCAGCACGCCGCTCACGCCGTCCGCGACCACGTCGCGCGGGCCCGGCACGGGATAAGCCGCGACCGGCAGGCCGCAGGCCATCGCCTCCAGCAGCACGATCCCGAAGGTGTCCGTGCGGCTGGGGAAGACGAAGACATCGGCCGACGCCAGGAAGGTCGCCAGTTCCTCGCCGTACTTCGGCCCGACGAAATTCACCTCCGGCCAGGCCTGGCGGAACGAGTCCAGCGACGGTCCTCCGCCGACCACCCACTTGGTGCCGGGCGCGCGGAGCCGCAGGAAGGCCTCGATGTTCTTCTCCACCGACACGCGGCCCATGTACATCAGGTGCGGGCCTGGCCCGGGCAACTCGCGGCGCCGGTCCGGCCGGAACAGCCTCGTGTCCACGCCGCGGCCCCAGACCACGGGGCTGTGGAAGCCGCGGCCGGCCAGCTCTTCCTGCTGGGTGCGCGTTGGGACCAGCGTGCGCTGGCCGGCGTCATGAAACCAGCGCAGCATGCGCCAGGTCCAGTCGACCGGTATCGGCGCACGCAGGCGCACGTATTCCGGGAAACGCGTGTGGAAGGAAGTGGTGAACACCTGGCCGCGCTCGCGGCACCAGCGCCGGCCCGCCAGGCCGATCGGTCCCTCGGTGGCGACATGCACGGCGTCCGGCTTGAAGTCGTCGAGGATCCGTCGCACCCGGCGCCGGGGCCAGGCGGCCAGGCGGATCTCGGGATATGTCGGGCACGGGAAGGTGCGGAATGGCACGGGCGTCACGGTCCGCACCGTGTGGCCGGCAGCCTCGAGGCAGCGCGTGGTCTCGCGCAGGGTGCGCACCACGCCGTTGGTCTGGGGCAGCCAGGCGTCGGTGACGAGCGCAATCTTCACGCTGCGGTCTCGAGGGGGGACGCGGCTCCCTCCTGCGCCCGGATCTCGGCCCAGTGCAGGAGCTCCAGGCGGCCGTCCCGATGCTCCGCCAGCGCCGAGCAGCTCTCGACCCAGTCGCCGTCGTTGCAATAGAGCACGCCGTTGACCAGCCGCACCTCGG
>JASFEC010000011.1:0-20021 GCA_050125045.1 Gammaproteobacteria bacterium
CGGCGGGGCGCCACCGGCGCCCCGCCGGCGCCCCCCCAAGTCCCCGTTCCGGTCGCCCCGGCTGGCCTGTGGCCCGCAGTTGTTCGTATATTCCCCGTAGCCGTGGGAGGACACGAACGGTGAGCACGAGCACGGGCGGGTGGCTGGCCTGTCACGACTGCGATCTTCTGCATCGCCGGGTAGACATCATCCCCGGCGCCGTCGCCCGCTGCCGTCGCTGCGGCGGGGCGCTCTACGTGCAGCATCGCCGGGGACTGGAGAAGGCGCTCGCCCTCGCCATCGCCGCCCTCGTGCTGTTCGTGGTGGCGAACATCTTTCCCTTCCTGGCCTTCGACTTTTCCGGGAACGTGACGCGCACCACCCTGGTGACCGGAGTGCAGCGACTGTGGGAGCAGGACTTCGGAGCGGTCGCGATGCTGGTGCTGTTCACGGCGATCGTGGTGCCGGGGCTGCAGCTCGCCGTGCTGCTCTACACCCTGGTGCCGGTGCGCCTGGGCCGCCTGCCGCCGGGCACCGTGTGGGCCTTCCGGGCGGCCGACGCGCTCACGCCGTGGGGCATGGCGGACGTTTTCATCCTCGGGGTCATCGTGTCCGTCGTGAAGCTGGCCGACATGGCTCGCATCATACCCGGCCCCGCCCTGTGGGCGCTGGCGGGCGCGGTGCTGCTGATGGTCGCGGCAGCTTCCCTGATCGACGACCAGGATCTCTGGGGCCTGGTGGAGGCCGAGGCATGACCGCCCTCACCGCGCGGTCGGCAGGGCTGGTCAGCTGCCACGTCTGCACGCTCGTCTGTCGCCGGCCGGAAGCCGGGCACGCCCGGTGCCCGCGGTGCCGTGCGCGCCTGCACCAGCGCAAGACGGACAGCCTGGCGCGTACCTGGGCGCTGCTGGTCGCCGCAGTGATCTGCTACCTCCCGGCCAACCTGTTGCCGGTGATGAAGACGGTCACGCTCGGCCGGGCGCAGGCGGACACCATCCTCAGCGGCGTGCACTACCTCTTAACCCACGGCCAGTGGCCGCTGGCGCTGATCGTCTTCGTGGCCAGCGTGCTGGTGCCACTGGGCAAGATCGTGCTGCTGGTCTACCTGCTGGCCTCGGTGCAATGGCGCTGGAAGGGGGCGCTGGCCGCGCGCACGAGGCTCTATCGGCTGGTGCATTTCGTCGGGCGCTGGTCCATGGTGGACGTGTACGTCGTGACCATCCTGGTGGCGCTCGTGTCGCTGGGAAACCTGGCCACGGTGGAAGCGCAGCCGGGCATCATTTTCTTCGGGGCCGTGGTCGTGCTGACCATGTTTGCGGCCATGACTTTCGACCCGCGCCTCATGTGGGACGCAGCAGAGGGCAAAGCAGATGAGTGACATCACGCAGCATGGCGACAGCCCCTCGGCCGCCGAGCCCGAGATTCGCTCCGGGCGACGCGTTTCGGCGGTCTGGCTGGTGCCGATCGTCGCCCTGGTGGCCGCGGGCTGGGTGGCGTGGCGAGCGCTCGCCGAGTCCGGGCCGACAGTGGAGATCACTTTCAAGACCGCCGAAGGCCTCGAGGCCGGCCGCACCCCGGTGAAGTACAAGGACGTGCAGGTCGGCATGGTCAACGCTATCCGCCTCACGGAGGACCTGGATGCGGTCATCGTCGAGGCTGCGCTGAACGCGGAGCTGAGCGACTACGCCACCGACCAGACCCGGTTCTGGGTGGTCCGTCCCCGTATCAGTTCCGGCGGCGTGTCGGGTCTCGGCACGTTGTTCTCCGGCGCCTATGTCGCCATGGACCCATCGGCGGACGGGCGGCGGACCCGGGAATTCCAGGGGCTCGAGGATCCGCCGGTCGTCACGCAGGATGAGCCCGGTACGCATTTCCGCCTGCAGGCGCCGGGCCTCGGCGCGCTCTCCCTGGGGGCGCCAGTGTATTTCCGCGAGATTCGCGCCGGGGAGGTGGTCTCCTACGAGCTCGCCGAGGACGGCCGGTTCGTCGAGCTCCGCATCTTCGTGCGCGCCCCCTATGACCAGTTCGTCAACACGAACACCCGCTTCTGGCAGGCCGGCGGCGTCAACGTGCAGCTGGGCGCGGAAGGCCTGACGGTGGAGACCGGCTCACTGGCAACCCTGCTGATCGGCGGCGTGACCTTCGATACGCCGCCGTCCGTGCGTGCCGGAGACGCCGTCGAGGAAGACCGGCTGTTCCCGCTGTTCCGGTCGCGCCGGGCCTCGGAGGAGGAGGTTTTCGCCACGCGCAAGGTCTACTACCTGGCCAACTTCACGCAGGACGCGCGCGGCCTGGTGCGCGGCGCGCCGGTCGAGCTGCACGGCCTGAAGATCGGCGTGGTCTCCGACGTCACCATCGAGTACCTGCCCGAGGGCACCTTCAAGACCTCGGCGCTCCTCGAGATCTATCCTGACCGGGTGCAGGAGTACGTGCAGGGCGACGCGCCGCCGTCCCAGGAAAACCTGGCGGCCATGGTGGGGTTGGGCCTGCGGGCCCAGCTCAAGACCGGCAATCTCCTCACGGGCGCGCTCTACGTCGACATCGATATCCATCCGGATGCCGAGCCGGCGGAGGTCGGCTCCGAGCGCGGCTACACCGTGATCCCGACCATTCCCGGCCGCTTCGAGGAACTGGCCGCGACGCTGGCCAGCATCGCCTCGCGGCTCGACCAGGTCCCGTTCGACGAGATCGGCGCCAACCTCAACGAGACCGCGGCCGGCATGAACCAGCTGCTGAACTCCGACCAGGCGCGTCAGACGCTGTCTTCGCTGGCCGAGCTCATGGAGGACATGCAGGAAGTTGCCCGGCAGATGAGCGAGGGTATGATGCCCGCCGTGACCGCCTCCCTGGCCCATACAGAACGGGTGTTGTCCAATGCGGAGGCCCTGCTGGCGCCGGACTCCCCCATGAGCATCGAGTTGAAGCGCCTGTTGCGGGAGATGGCGGATGCCGCCCGCTCGATCCGCAGCATGGCGGAGTACCTGGAGCAGCACCCCGAGGCTCTGATCCGGGGCAAGGCCGAGGAGGAGCAGTGATGACCCGAGGAATTATCTGGCTCTGCGCCGCCCTGCTGCTGTCGGCCTGCGCCGCCCGCGCGCCGTCGGCCGCGCTCTGGCAGCTGGTGCCGGCGACCGGGATGCCCGCCGCCTGGGACGCCGACGCGCCATCGGTCTACCTGGGGCCGGTGCAAGTGCCGCGCTATGTCGACCGGCCCCACGTGATGCAACGGGTCGGACCATCCCGCCTGGATCCCGAGGCCTTCCATCGCTGGGCCGAGCCGCTGGACGCCGCGGCTACCCGCGTGCTGGGCGAGGATCTCGGCCGGCGGCTGGCCAGCGAGCGGGTACTGGCATACCCGGAGGAGCCCCGGCTGGCCGTGGACTACCGGGTTGCGGTGGAAGTCCTGCGGCTGGACGGCCGCATTGGCGAGACCGTGGACCTGGCGGCGCGCTGGAGCGTGCTGGCGGGAGACTCGGGCGCCGTGCTGGCGACGGGGCGCGAGGACATCGTCGTGCCCGCGGGCAGCGACATGCAGCAGTTCGTGGCGGCCCACAGCGAGGCCGTCTCCGTGCTGGCCGGGAAGATTGCCGCGGAGGTCCGGGCCCGGTGGGCGAAATGAAGTGGTCGGGGTGAGAGGATTCGAACCTCCGACCTTCTGCTCCCGAAGCAGACGCGCTACCAGGCTGCGCTACACCCCGATCCTGGGCCGGAAACCGGCCGCGTCACGCGGCCCTTTCGACCGCGATGCGTGCAAGTGAGGCCAGGGCATCCCGGAACTCCGAGCGCGGCAACGCGTCGAGAGCCTCGACCGCTGCCTCCGCCTGCTCGCGCGCGAGCCGCGCAGTGTAGTGTAGCGCCCCGGTCGATTCAATAGCGCTGTGAATGGCTTCCAGTTCCTCCAGGCCGCCCTGCTCGATGGCCGCGCGGATGAGCTCGCGCTCGGCCGGCGAGCCCTGTTCCATGGCCCGGATCAGGGGCAGTGTGGGCTTGCCCTCGGCGAGGTCGTCGCCGATGTTCTTGCCCATGGCGTCGGCCGCGCCGCCGTAGTCCAGGGCGTCGTCCACCAGCTGGAAAGCGATCCCGAGCCGCATGCCGTAGTCGGCGAGCGCCGCTTCCGTCGCCGGGTCCGCGTCGGCCAGGATTGCCGCCACCCGCGCGCCCGCCTCGAACAGCTTGGCGGTCTTGCTGCGGATGACGTCGAAATAGCGGGCCTCGTCGGTATCGGGATCGTTGCAGTTCATCAGCTGCAGGACCTCGCCCTCGGCGATCGTGTTGGTCGCGTCCGCCATGACCTCCATCACCCGCATGCGGCCGATGCGCACCATCATCTGGAAAGCGCGGGAATACAGGAAATCACCCACCAGCACGCTGGCCTCGTTGCCGAACACTGTGTTGGCGGTGTTCCGGCCCCGACGCAGCTCCGAGCCGTCGACTACATCGTCGTGGAGCAGGGTGGCGGTGTGGATGAACTCGACGATCGCGCTCGCCTCGACATGCGCCTCGCCCCGGTAGCCGCAGGCCCGCGCCGCCAGCAGGACCAGCAGGGGGCGCAATCGCTTGCCGCCGCCGGCCACGATGTAGCGTGCCACCTGGTCGACCAGGGCAACCTCGCTGCGCAGGCTCGCCACGATACATCGATCGAGAGCCTCCAGGTCGGCGGCGACCGGGTGGCGGACTTGCTGGATGCTGGGCGCCGCGGAGCCGACGGGGACGGTCACGGTGGCGGTGTCGGACATGGTGACAGCACGAGTTGCTGGGGCTGATCCCGGGGCCGGTATTATCGCGGATAAGGGGCCGCTCGGCAGCCCCGCCCGGGGGCGCCGGAAAGGTTTGACCCGGGGGGCGACAGCTCATACAATGCACGGCTTTCTCCGGGCCAGTTCGGCCGGATACTGTTTCCAGGAGCATCCATGTACGCCGTGATCGCCACAGGCGGAAAGCAATACAGGGTCAGCGAGGGCGCAGTCCTGCGCGTCGAGAAGCTCGATGCCGAGGAAGGCGCCAAGGTCGAGTTCGACCGGGTCCTCCTGGTCGGCGACGGCGACCAGGTCACCATCGGCAAGCCCTACCTCGAGGGCGGCAAGGTGGAGGGCACCGTCATGGCCCAGGGCAAGGCCCGCAAGGTCGAGGTCGTGAAGTTCCACCGGCGCAAGAATTACCGGCGGACCAAGGGCCATCGGCAGCAGTTCACCCAGGTCAAGATCACCGGCATCGTCGGCGGTTGAGCCGCGGTCGCTGGGAGGTAAAGCGCAATGGCACATAAAAAGGCAGGCGGCAGCACGCGGAACGGCCGCGATTCCCAGTCCAAGCGTCTCGGCGTCAAGAAGTACGGCGGCGAGCAGGTACTGGCCGGCAACATCCTGGTGCGCCAGCGCGGCACCAAGTTCCATCCCGGCGTGAACGTGGGTTGCGGTCGCGACTACACGCTGTTCGCGAAGTCGGACGGCAAGGTCGTGTTCGAGACCAAGGGCCCGCACAACCGCAAGTTCGTGAGCGTCGTCACGGACTGACTCGCCCTACTTCGCGCTATGCTCTGAAGACCCCGGTTTCCGGGGTCTTCGCGTTTTCGGGAGCTGCCTTATGAAATTCGTCGACGAGGCCACCATCACGGTCCAGGCGGGTGCGGGCGGCAATGGCTGCGTCAGCTTCCGGCGCGAGAAGTTTATTCCCCTCGGCGGCCCCGACGGCGGCGACGGCGGCAACGGCGGCAGCGTCTACCTGGTCGCGGATCCCGGCCTGAACACCCTGGCGGACTTCCGGCGCCATCGTCGGTTCCGGGCGTCCAACGGCGCGCCGGGCGAGGGCAGCAACTGCTTCGGTCGCTCGGGGGAGTCGCTCAGTGTCCCGGTGCCCGTCGGGACCGTGGTCCACGAGCTGGACACGGGCGAGGTCCTCGGCGACCTGGTGGAGCCCGGCGACAAGCTGCTGGTCGCGCGCGGCGGGATCGGCGGGAAAGGTAACACGCACTTCAAGAGCAGCGTCAACCGCGCGCCCCGCAAGTCGACCCCCGGGACCTCCGGGGAGTTTCGCAACCTGAAGCTGGAGCTGCGCGTGCTGGCGGACGTGGGCCTGCTCGGCCTGCCGAATGCCGGGAAGTCCACCCTGCTGGCGGCGGTGACGGCCGCCCGCCCCAAGATCGGCGATTACCCCTTCACCACTCTGCACCCCAATCTCGGCGTGGTCGAGCTGGACGAGGGCCGGACCTTCGTCATCGCTGACATTCCCGGCCTGATCGAGGGCGCGGCCGAGGGGCACGGTCTCGGGACCCGCTTCCTCCGCCACCTGAACCGGACCCGCCTGCTGTTCCACGTCGTCGACGCCACGCCGGGCGAGGGTCAGCCTTCGCCGGAGCAGGGCGCGCGCGACATCATCGATGAGCTCGAGGCCTACAGCGACGAGCTGGCCGCCTGGCCGCGCTGGCTGGTGGTCAACAAGGTCGACAACCTGCCGCCCGGCAAGGGCGAGGAGATCGCCCAGCGCATCGCGGCGGCGATCGATTACGATGGCCCGGTGTTCTGCGTCTCGGCGGCCACCGGACAGGGCACGGACGCGCTGGTCAGGGCGGCCGGCGAGTACCTCGAGGCGCAGGCCCGGCGCGAAGCCGCGAGCGACGAGTCCGGCTAGGCCGGGCGGGCACAAAAAAGCCGGCGCAGGGCCGGCTTCCTCGTGGCTTCGTCGCGCGCCGGCGTCAGGCCGAAAGGCTCTTGATGCGGGCGTTCAGCCGGCTCTTGTGCCGCGCGGCCTTGTTCTTGTGGACGATGCCCTTGTTCACCATGGAGTCCAGCACGGGCACGGCCGCCTGGTAGCTGGCCTCGGCGGCGGCGCGATCGCCCGCCTCGATGGCCGAAGAGACCTTCTTCAGGTAGCTGCGCATCTTGGAGCGCAGCGCCATGTTGTGGCCCCGCCTCTTCACGCCCTGCCGAGCGCGCTTCTGGGCCGACTTGATGTTAGCCAAGGTATGGACTCCCGTTGAATCTGGTGCAGCGCGCGGGCCGGGCCCGCCGCAGGAAGCCGCTTATCGTCCTTGAGCGGCGCCACGATGTCAAGGTTGGCGGCGGTCCCGGCGTGGTGCGGCCGGGGCGCCTGATTGGTAGAATCCGCGCCCCGCAGCGGCGCGACTCCACGGCGCCCTCCGGCGCGAAAGAGACAGCATCATGACAAGCGCAATCCCGACATCTGATCGCCAGGTCGCGGCCTGGCTCCTGGCCTGCTGCCTGGTCCTGTTTTCCCTCGTGGTGCTCGGCGGGGTGACCCGCATCACCGGCTCCGGCTTATCCATCACGGAATGGAAGCCGGTCACCGGCGTGCTGCCGCCCCTGAGCCAGGAGGCCTGGCAGGCGGAACTCGAGCTTTACCGGGCGACCCCCGAGTACCAGAAGGTCAACCGGGGCATGTCCATGAGCGAGTTCAAGATCATCTACGGCTTCGAGTACGCCCACCGCCTGCTCGCCCGGATGCTCGGGCTGGTGTTCGTGGTGCCCCTGGTGATTTTCTGGGTGCGAGGCAAGATCCCGCCGCGGCTGCGCTGGCCGCTGCTGGGCATCCTCGCCCTGGGATGCCTGCAGGGCTACATGGGCTGGTTCATGGTCAAGAGCGGCCTGGTGGACGTCCCGCGGGTCAGCCCCTACCGGCTCACCATGCACCTCGGGCTCGCGCTGCTGATCTTCGCCGCCATGTTCTGGCTGGCGCTGAAGCTGCTGCGGCCGCGCCGGGGCGTTCCGGCGGCGGCGCACGGGCCGCTCAGGCTGCTGCTTGGGCTGCTGGTGTTCACGATCGTCTCCGGCGCCTTCGTCGCCGGCAACAAGGCCGGCTACGTCTACAACACGTTTCCCCTGATGGCCGGCCAGTGGGTTCCCGACGGCCTGCTGCACCTGGAACCGCTCTGGCGCAACTGGACGGAGCACCCGCCCATGGTCCAGTTCACGCACCGCTGGCTCGGGATCACGACCTTGCTGCTGGTGCTCGGCACCTGGGCCTACGCCTGGCGCGTGGAACTGGACCGCGTGCAGCGGCTCGCCCTGCATTTGCTGGCCGTGATGGTCATCGTCCAGGCGACGCTCGGTATCAAGACGCTGCTGCTGTTCGTGCCCGTGGGGCTGGGCGCGGCGCACCAGGGCGGTGCGGTGCTGCTGCTCGCGGCGACCCTGTTCGCGCTGCACGAGGCCGGACGGGCGCCGAGGCTTAGCATTGCGTCTGCAGCGCCGGCCGCCTGACGGCGGCGGCTGCGCGTCCATCGGGCCAAAGAGAACGGGCCGGCGCCCAGGCACCGGCCCGCAACTTTCGCTCGCCGCAGGGCTCAGTCGTCGAGGCTGCGGATGTAGGCGACCACGTTCTCGAGGTCCTCGCCCTTCAGCGCATGGCCCCACGCGGTCATCATCGGCGACAGGCCGACGGCGGTGCCGCCCTCCACGATCACCTTCTTGATGTAATCGTCGTCCACCGAGGCCTGCCACTCGGCATCGTCAAGCGCGCGAGGCTTCGGATTGAGCGCCGCCGACGCCGGGCCGTCGCCGTGGCCGGTGGCGCCGTGGCAGGTGGCGCAGAACTGCTGGAACTTGGCCTTGCCGGCCTCCACGTCGGCGGCCTGGGCCGGGACGGCGAGGACACACAGCGCGGCCGCTGCGGTCAGGAGAGAGATCTTTCTCATGCCTGTGCTCCTGGATGAGGGGAAACTTCATGGAAGCTTTCGGTCCAGACCTATTGCCCGATGCGTTGTATTAGCGTATTAATACGCTACACCAAGGTCAGGACTCAGCGCTTACCTCGCCATTATGAAGAATCGAGTATCCCCCTCCAAGTCAGAGGAACAGCGGGCCGAGGCTGAATTGTGCCGGGCGCTGCTGGCGCTGGCCGATCCGGCGGAGGCGCGCGCCTTCCTGCGCGACCTCTGCACCCCGGCGGAGCTGCAGGCCCTGGTGGACCGGTGGCGCGTGGTCGGCCTCCTGCGCCGCGGCCTCACTTACCGGCAGATCAACGAGCAGACCGGCATCAGCGTCACCACCATCGGGCGGGTGGCGCGCTTCCTGGCCGACGGCAACGGGGGTTACCTCGCCGTGGCCGACCGAATCGACGGAGAACACGCATGACCCAGCAGGCGGAGCGGCGGACCAAGGTCGCGGTACAGAAGTCAGGTCGCCTGACCGACAACTCGCTGCATCTTCTCGAGACCTGCGGTCTCGTCTACAGCCGCGGGCGGGACCAGCTCATCTGCTTCGGCGAGAACATGCCCGTCGATGTGCTGCTGGTGCGCGATGACGACATCCCGGAACTGGTGGCGGAAGGGATCTGCGATTTCGGCATCGTCGGCATGAACGTCTTCCGCGAGAAGAGCACGGACGAGATGAACGTGGCGCCGGTGATGGAACTGGATTTCGGTCGCTGCCGCCTGTCTATCGCGGTGCCGCGCGGTTTCGAGTACGCGTCGCCGCGCAGCCTCGAAGGCCTGCGCGTCGCCACCAGCTATCCGCGCATCCTGGCGGACTGGCTGGCGCGGCAGGGCGTGCAGGCCGAGGTCGTGACGCTTTCCGGCGCGGTGGAGATCGCGCCCCGGCTCGGCCGGGCCGACGTGATCTGCGACCTGGTGTCGACCGGCTCCACGCTGCTGGCCAACGATCTCGAGGAAGCCGAGGTGATTTTCGACAGCAAGGCGGCGCTGGTCGCGCGCGCCGGCGAGCCGGCGGAGGGATGGCCGGCGCGGCTGGCCAGCCGGATGCGGGGCGTCCTGAGCGTGCGCGAGAGCAAGTACATCATGCTCCACGCCCCGCGCGCGGCCCTGCCGGAGATCAGGCGCCTGCTGCCGGGCAGCGAATCCCCCACCGTGATGCCGCTCGAAGGCCGCGACGACAAGGTTGCGGTACACGCGGTGTGCCGCGAGAACGTGTTCTGGGAAACCCTGGAAGGGCTGAAGGCCGCCGGCGCGAGCTCGATGCTGGTCCTGCCCGTGGAGAAGATGCTTGCCTGACGCAACCCTGACCCTGGCCCGCTATCGCTGGGCCGAGCTCGACGAGGCCGGGCGCCGGGCCGCGCTGGCGCGACCCGAGGCCGCCACCCGCGACAGCCTGGCCGCCGACGTGGCCGCCATCATCGCCGAGGTGCGGCGCGAGGGCGACGAGGCGCTGCGTCGCTTCGCCGCGCGCTTCGACGGCGTCTCGCTGGATGCGTTGCGGGTCCCGCTGGGGGAGTTCGATGCGGCCGAGGCCAGGCTCACGGCGGGCCAGCGGGATGCGCTGCGCACCGCTATCGAGAACGTGCGGGCTTTTCACGCGGCGCAGCTGGGCGCGCCGATCCGCGTCGAGACGATGCCCGGCGTGGTCTGCCGCCGCGTCACGCGGCCCATCCAGGCGGTGGGGCTGTACGTCCCGGCCGGCTCGGCGCCGCTGCCCTCGACGGTCATCATGCTGGCGGTGCCGGCGGAACTGGCCGGCTGCAGCCAGCGCATCCTCTGCACGCCGCCCCAGCAGGACGGCCGCGCGGATCCCGCCGTGCTTACGGCCGCCCGCTACTGCGGCATCGAGGAGGTCTACCTCGTGGGCGGCGCCCAGGCCGTGGCCGCCATGGCCTACGGCACCGAGAGCATCCCGGCGGTCGACAAGATCTACGGTCCCGGCAACGCCTGGGTGACCGAGGCGAAGCTCCAGGTCTCCCGCGACCCGGACGGCGCGGCGCTGGACCTGCCGGCCGGGCCTTCCGAGGTGCTGGTGATCGCTGACGGCCGGGCCGATCCCGAGTTCGTCGCCGCCGACCTGCTGTCCCAGGCGGAGCACGGCCCGGACTCGCAGGTCGTGCTGGTGACGCCGTCGGAAGCCCTGGCCGACGCGGTGGAGGCAGCAGTCGCCGCCCAGTTGACGGTGCTGCCGCGCAACGACGTCGCGCGCGAGGCGCTGGGCCATGCGCGCATCGTGCTGACCACCGACCTGGTCGAGGCGTTTGCCGTCAGCAACCGCTATGGCCCCGAGCACCTGATCCTGCAGCTGCCGGAGGCGGACAGCTGGCTCGAGCACGTGCAGACTGCCGGCTCGGTGTTCCTCGGGGACTGGACGCCCGAGTCGCTCGGCGACTACTGCAGCGGCACCAACCACGTGCTCCCGACCTATGGCTACGCGCGCGCCTGGAGCGGCCTGTCGATGGCGGACTTCCAGCTGCACATCTCGGTGCAGGAAGCGACGCCCGACGGCTTCCGCCGGATCGGGCCGGTGGCGCGCACGCTGGCCGAACTGGAGCGTCTGGACGCCCACGCCCTCGCCGTGAAGCTGCGGCTGGAAGCGCTGGGTCAGCCGCAGGACCCCCTGCCCCGGCGAGACGAGGGCGCATGAGCGCGACTCTGCACCTCCTGCGCCCGGACCTGCGGGACTTCACGTCGTACCACGCGGCCTCGCCGCGGCGCGGCGTGGTCCGCCTGCATGCCAACGAGGCTTCCTGGCGGGCGGCCTGGGACGCCACGGACGACGGCCTGAACCGGTATCCCGACCCGCGACCGGAGGCCCTGGTTCGCGCGCTCGCCGGCACTTACGGGGTGGCGCCGGGCAACGTGCTGGTGACCCGCGGCAGCGACGACGCCATCGACTTGCTGGTGCGGGCCTTCTGCGTCGCCGGCGAGGATGCGGTGCTGGTGTGCCCGCCGACTTTCGGCATGTACGCGGTGGCGGCGCGACTGCAGGGCGCCCGCGTGGTCGGGGTCCCGCTGCGGCCGAACTTCTCCGTCGATGTCGAGGGCGTGGTCGCGGCGGCGCGCGCGGGCGTGAAGCTGGTGTTCCTGTGCTCGCCGAACAACCCCACCGGCAGCCTCGTCCCGGCGCGGGCGGTCGACACGATCTGCCGGGCGCTGTGCGGCCATGCCGTGGTGGTCGTCGACGAGGCCTACGTCGAGTTCTCGCGGCACCCGGGTTTCGCGGACCGCCTCGAGCGCCATCCGAACCTCGTGCTGCTCCGGACGCTGTCGAAGGCCTGGGGCCTGGCCGGCGCCCGCGTCGGCACGCTGCTGGGCGAGCCCGAGCTGGTCTCCATCCTGCGGGCCCTGGCGCCGCCATATCCGCTACCGTCGCTCGCCACCGAGGCCGCGCTGCGCCGGCTGCAGCCGCGGGAGGCGGCCGCGGCCCGGCGCCGGACCGCCGCCACGGTGCGTCGCCGCGAGGCGCTGGCCGGGCGGCTGCGGGAGCTGGCGTCAGTGCGGCGCGTCTGGCCGAGCGAGGGCAACTTCCTGCTGGTGCGCTTTGCCGATGCCGCCGCCGCCATGGCAGCCTGCGAAGACGCCGGGGTGCTGGTGCGCGACTTCAGCCGCCAGCGTGGGCTGGCCGGCTGCCTGCGCATCACGGTCGGCACGGCAGCCGAGAACCGGCAGCTGCTGCGGGCCCTGGCCCGGCTCGAGCGCAAGAAGGGGAAAGCGTGTGGATAGAAGCCTGTTCCTGTTCATCGACCGCGACGGCACGCTGGTGGAAGAGCCGGCCGACGAGCAGGTCGACGCTGTCGAGAAGGTGCGCCTGGTTCCCGGGGTCATTCCGGCGCTGCTGCGTCTCCGGGATTCCGGTTACCGGCTGGTGCTGGTCAGCAACCAGGACGGGCGCGGCACCGAGTCCTTTCCCGAGCCGGATTTCCGCCGCGCGCACGACTACATCCTCGAGCTGTTCGGCAGCCAGGGCATTCGCTTCGAGGCCGAGTTCATTTGCCCGCACTTCCCGGCCGACGGCTGCGCCTGCCGCAAGCCGGCCACCGGGCTGCTGACCGCCTTCATCGCCCGCAACCCGCCCGACCTGGAGCGCAGCTTCGTCATCGGCGATCGCGACACCGACCTGGAGTTCGCCGCCAACCTCGGCTTGCAGGGCCTGAAGCTCGGCGACGGGCGCCACGGGACCCTGCGCTGGGACGAAATCGCGCGCCGGGTTCTCGGCGGGCTGCGCCGGGCCACCGTGACCCGGTCGACCAAGGAGACGGGCATCAGCGTCAGCGTCGATCTCGACGACGCGGACGGGCCGGTCGTGGCGAAGACCGGTATCGGCTACTACGACCACATGCTGGAGCAGGTGGCCAAGCACGGCGGCTTCGCCCTGCAGCTCGAGTGCGAGGGCGACCTGCACGTGGACGAGCACCACACCGTGGAGGACGTGGCCCTCGCGCTCGGCGAGGCGCTGCGCCAGGCGCTCGGCGCGCGGCGCGGCCTGCGCCGCTACGGTTTCGTGCTGCCCATGGACGAAACCCGCGCCGAGGTGGCGGTCGACCTGGGCGGCCGGCCCTACCTGGTGTTCGAGGGCGAGTTCCATCGCGAGCGGGTGGGCGAGCTGCCGACCGAGATGGTGCCGCATTTCTTCCGCTCGCTGGCCGATAGCCTGCGCGCCTCCATCCACGTCCGCCTGGAAGGAGAGAACGACCACCACCAGGTGGAGGGCGCCTTCAAGGCGCTCGGGCGCGCCCTGCGCGACGCCTTCCGCGTCGAGGGCGGCGGCATCCCGTCCACCAAGGGCATGCTGGCATGAGCGGCGGTCCCGACAGCGGCCCCGTGATCGTCGATTCCGGCGGCGCGAACATCAGTTCGCTGCGCTTCGCGCTCGGCCGCATCGGCTGCAATGCGCCACTGACGGCGGATCCCGACCTGATCACGGGCGCCAGCCACGTGTTCCTGCCCGGGGTGGGGGCGGCCGACGACGCCATGCGGCGGCTGGAGGAGCGCGGCCTCGCGCAGCTGGTACGCGGCCTGCGGCAGCCGGTGCTGGGTATCTGCCTGGGCATGCAGCTGCTGTTCGAGTACTCGGCAGAGGACGGCGGCCGCGAGTGCCTCGGCGTGGTGCCCGGCCGGGTGGAGAAGATCCTGGCGGCGCCGGACCGCCCGGTGCCGCACATGGGCTGGAACCTGACGAGCCTGTCGCCCGACAGCCGGCTTTTCGCCGGCTTGCCGCGGGCGGCGCATTTCTACTTCGTGCACAGCTATGCCGCGCCCGTGGGGCCCGACACCATCGCGGTCGCCGACTACGGCGGCGAGTTCACCGCGGCCGTGGCACATGGCAATTTCCACGGCACCCAGTTCCACCCCGAGCGCTCCGGCCCGGCGGGCGCGCGGGTGCTGCAGAACTTCCTGGCCTTGTAGCGGGGACGACGCCATGCGCCTGAAGCCCATCCCTGCGATCGACCTCAAGGACGGCGGCTGCGTGCGCCTGTTCCAGGGGCGCTTCGACGAGGTGTCTCATTACGCCCGCGACCCGGTCGCGCTGGCCGCCCGCTACCTGTCGCTCGGTGTCGACTGGGTGCACGTCGTCGATCTCGACGGCGCCCGGGCCGGCACCGGCGGCAACCGCGAGCTGATCGGCCGCATGGCCGCGCCGGTCCCTGGCCAGTTGCAGGTTGGCGGCGGCGTGCGCACCCGCGGCGACGTTGCAGCCCTGCTCGATCTCGGCGTGGGCCGGGTCGTCATTGGCAGCACGGCGGCGGAGCAGCCGGCCGAGGTGCGGGCCTGGTTCGAGGAGTTCGGCGCCGACCGGATCGTGCTGGCTTTCGATGTGCGGCTCGACGCCGACGGCACCCCCTGGCTGCGCACCCGCGGCTGGACCGAGGACGCCGGGCTGTCGCTGTGGGATGCCGTCGAGGCCTACGACGGCCTCGGCCCGCTCAACGTGCTGTGCACCGACGTCGCCCGCGACGGGGCCATGCGCGGTCCCAACCAGGCGCTGTATGCCGAGTGCATGCGCCGCTTCCCGGAGCTGCAGCTGCAGGCTTCCGGTGGCGTGCGTGACATCAATGACGTACAGGCCCTGCGGGCCACCGGCGCGACGGGCGCCATCATCGGCAAGGCCCTGCTGGACGGCCGCATCACAGACGAGGAGATCCGCTCATTCTTGCGCGACGCATAATTCCCTGCCTGGACGTGCGCGGCGGCCGCGTGGTCAAGGGCGTGCGCTTCCGTGATCACCGCGACATGGGCGGGATCCTGGAGCTGGCCGGCCGGTACCGCGACGAGGGTGCCGACGAACTCGTGTTCTACGACATCACCGCCAGCCCCGGCGGTCGCAGCGTGGACCGCAGCTGGGTCACGCGCGTGGCCGAGCTGCTGGACATCCCCTTCTGCGTGGCGGGGGGCATCCGCGACCTGGCCACGGCCGAGGGCGTGCTGGCCGACGGGGCGGACAAGATCAGCATCAACACGCCGGCCCTCGAGGACCCCGCGCTGATCGATGCCCTTGCGCGCCGCTTTGGCAGCCAGTGCGTGGTGATCGGCATCGACAGCCGGCGCGAGCCGGCGGGCGAAGGCGCCGGGTGGCAGGTCGCGAGCCATACCGGCGACCCGGACCGCACGCGCTACGGCCGTCGCGGCACGCTGGACTGGGTGCGTGAAGTGCAGGACCGCGGCGCCGGCGAGATCGTGCTGAATTGCATGGACTCGGACGGCGTACGTGACGGCTATGACATCGAGCAGCTGGCCGCCGTGCGCGAGACGTGCATGGTGCCGCTCATCGCCTCGGGCGGCGCCGGTGCGCCCGAGCACTTTGTCGACGTATTCCAGCGGGCGCGGGTCGACGGGGCCCTGGCGGCCACGGTCTTCCACTCCGGCCAGATCCCGATCCCGGACCTGAAGCGACTCCTGGCCGACAACGGCATCGAGGTGAGGCGATGAAAGCCCCGGCAACCGAGACCATCGACTGGCAGAAGAGCGACGGGCTGGTCCCGGCCGTCGTGCAGGACGCGACCACGGGCCGCGTGCTGATGCTCGGCTACATGAACCGCAACTCCTACGAGCGGACGCTCAGCCTCGGCGAGGCGGTGTTCTTCAGCCGCAGCCGCCAGGGCCTCTGGCGCAAGGGCGAGACCTCGGGCAACACCCTCAAGGTGGTCGAGATCCGCTGCGACTGCGACGGGGATACCCTGCTGGTGCGCGCCGAGCCTGCCGGCCCCACCTGTCACCGCGGTTTCGTCAGCTGTTTCGGCGTCGAGCTGCCCGCGACCCTGCTGGACGAGCTCGAGGGTGTGATCGACGGGCGGCTGGCGCAGCGCCCCGAGGACAGCTACGTCGCCAAGCTCGCCGCCGCCGGCGTGGCGCGCGCCGCGCAGAAAGTGGGCGAGGAGGGCGTGGAGACCGCGCTCGCTGCCGTCACGCGCGACGACGACGGGCTGGCCGAGGAAGCGGCCGACCTGGTCTTCCACCTCCTGGTGCTGCTGCGCATCCGCGGCCTGACGCTGGAAGACCTGCTGAGCAAGCTGGCAGACCGGCGCCGCTAGGCACCTGCTGAGCCGCGGTCGCGGCATTGACCTCAAGCATAAAGAAACGGCCGGGAGATTGTTCTCCCGGCCGTCATGGTTGTGGTGGGGCGGGATGGGCCCGCAGGGCCCACCCGTCCACCTTTGTGGTTACTTCGCTGCGTCGATGATGGTCTGGCGACCCTCAGGGAACTCCTGCGGGACCCAGCTGTTCTGGTAGGCGTGGCCCTTCACGGCCGCTTCGTCACCAGCGTTGTAGATGCCATCACCATCGCCGCGGTGGCAGGTCACGCACGAGGACGTCTGCACACCCTCGAGCACGTCGTCCAGCTGATTGCCGTCCGCCGCACCGGCTACCGTCGAGGCCATCGCCTTGGTCGGATCCGGGAACAGCGCCACGGTGGCCACGTGGCAGGCAGCGCAGTCGTTCAGCGCACGCGGATAGGTCGGCGTGTGGAACGTGTGGTTCTGCTCCACGGGGTTACCCTCGGCATCTGCCGAACCGAACACCGGGAAGCGACCCGAGCCCGGCCAGTTGGGCAGCAGCTCCTCGCTCTCCGCCCAGGCGTAGATGCCGCGACCGCGATAGATCACGATCGGGGCGCCCGTCGCGCCGGCCGAGTGCACGGCATGCAGCATTTCCTTCAGGCCGAAGTTCTGCCCGGAGCGGCCGTCATAGGCTTCGGAGGCGTCCACGTCGAATGTACCGACGCGAACGTACTCGTCGTTGGCCGCCGTGTTGTGGCACAGGTAGCACATGTCCATGTTGTCCACACGGTTGCCACCATGCTGGTACATCGAGCCGACATGGCACTTCAGGCACAGCTGAGAGTCGACGACACCGCGACGCTCAGGCGCCGCACCACCCTCACCGACGACCCAGTCGTAGGTCGGCGTGAAGGCGCGCACCGCCATCAGCTCGCCACCGCCGAGCACGCTCGGCAGGCGGGGCTTGCCCTGGATGGCCACGCGGCCATACATGACACCGTCGAAGACCGCAGGCGTCGGGATCCCGTCCACCGGCACCACCGTCGTGGCCACGAGGCCGGAGCAGGTGGTGTTTTCGGTCGTCACGTCGACGTCGGGACCGGGCTGACCGGCACGATCGGGGTTGGTACCGAGAATGTAGTCCTCGCCCTGCCCGTACATGCGCAGGATGCTCAGGTTGCCATCGCCGTCAGCGAAGAACACCGGGGCACCCGGGCCGGCCGTGGCGTTACACGGGTCAACCGGAGTGCCGTCGTAGGAGGCTTCCCAGGTGATCGACAGGTTGGCACCGTCGTCAGCAACGCCGGTGATCAGCCACTCGATCTTGTCGCCTTCGACCACGGAAGTGTCGACGCCATCAAAGATGATGCCGCCACGCTCGGTGGTGAGGCCGTTGTGAGCCCCGGCCACGGTGCCGAAGGCGATCGCGTCGTTATGGCAGACGGAGCAGTCGGCCGTCTCGGGGTCGGCGATACCCAGATGGACATTGCCTTCCTCGAAGCCGAAGCCGTCGATGCCACCGTGGCAGGTGAAGCAACCCGCGCCGGAAACCGGCATGGCATTCGCTGCGGCCAGCTGCGCCTCTTCACTATGACAGACGCTGCAGTTGGTCATGTAGCTCGGATAGGTGGTGTCGAACTCGTCCTCGCCGTAGGTATAGACGCCTTCGGGGAAGATATGCGAGGCATGGATGCCGTGAACGATGCCAACGTAGCTGTCCTCGAAGTCGAGGAACCCGAGGCCATCGACACTGGTCTTGTGGCAAACCACGCACTCGGAAGATTCCATCCCGGGGTAGTTGAATGGGTTGGGGTGGACGGCCAGTCCCTTCGGGCCGTGGCAGTCGGTGCAGGACGCGTCGCTGGCGATGTCCGGGAACGCGGGAGCCGGGAAATCACCCGACACCACCGCCCTGGTGGTCCCGTTGGACACCCGCAGGAAGAATCGCGCCGCCGGCCCGGCCAGGGCAACGCCCCCAGGGATCGTGATGGTGTAGTCACCGTCCCCTAAGGGCACCGGATTGATGGTTGCTGCGTCGGCCACGATGTTGTTGGTGGCGCCATCCGCTGCCGTGTAGATGTAGTTCGACTCCATGATGATGAAGTCGTCGACAGTCTCGCCGTCGATCAAGAGGTTGTAGCTGACGACCAGGTCGCCCGCCACGTCGGCAAAGCCCACGTCACTGATCGTCGGCACGCCGACCAGGGCATGCTCGGCGGCTGCGTCCGAAAACGCACCGGCGCCATGACACACGCTGCACGACTCGAGCGGAGTAACTACGGCACCCGGCCCGGGAGGCCCTTCAGGTCCCTGGGGACCCTGCGCTCCCGCCGGCCCCGGCGCGCCGTCGGCGCCATCGTCGCCGTCGCAACCGGCCAAACCAATACAGGCAGCCAACGCGAGCGTTGCCGCCATAGTCCATTTCGATTTCATTGTTCCCTCCAAACGGAGTTATCCCCTTTACAAGAGTTCATTTCGCGTCAGCTCTTCTTATGAGGCCCCGTAGCGAAATGCTCAGGCTCGATAGTGGACTGCTATAAGGCCCTGTCCAATCGGGACATTTACGCAGAAATTCATGATTGGGAAGCGACGTGCAAATGGGAAGCATTATTATTTGCCCTTGGTACAAGTCCTGATTGGCCAGCAGCCCGATTCCCTCCAATATTCGAATCCAGCATCCCGGTGTTGGGAGCTCTAGATTGAGCGATACGGGATGCGTTTTTTGGGGACGCGTCTTACTCCCTATTTGGAGGGAACAATGAAATCGAAATGGACAATGGCAGCGACCGTAGCGCTTGCTGCTTTTCTTGGCTTAGCCGGCTGTGAGGGCGACGACGGCGCCGACGGTGCACCGGGGCCGGCGGGAGCGCAGGGTCCCCAGGGACCTGAAGGGCCTCCCGGGCCGGGTGCCGTAGTTACTCCGCTCGAGTCGTGCAGCGTTTGTCACGGCGCGAATGCGTTTTCGGACGCAGCCGCCGAGCATGCCATCACCTCGAACGAAATCATTTCGGACGTCGTGGTCACCGCCGTGGGTGCGGATCTGCAGATCGACTTCCTGCTCGAAGTCGATGGAGTTCCGACTGCTGGCTACGACACTATCAGTCGTTTCTACAGGGTTGCAGGACCCGGCGCCGTCGTGGACAGGGACAGCCTTACCGGGACGGTGACGGACAATGGCGACGGTACCTACACGGTCACGGCCCCGGGCGCAGTTACGGTAGAAAACAACCGTTACCTGTTGCGGGTCGAAATTGACGCGGTTGGCAGACCCAGTCGTGCCTACACGTGGTTCGACTACCCCGACAACGCGTTTGGGCCCCCGGCCGCCAGTGCCGAGTCCTGCACCAACTGCCATGGTCCGGAGGGTATCGACGTCCACGGTGGCTACTATGCGGCGGCCGACAGTGTCGAGCCCTGCCTGGTTTGCCATGGCAACGACTACCGGGATGACGGTTCCCTGCTGGTCTCGCTCGCTGAAGCGGCTCACCAGTACCACGCCGGTATCTGGGTAGACGAGGGCGAGTTCGTTGACGTCACCTATCCGACCTACATGAGCAACTGCAGCGTCTGCCATGACAGCGAGGCCACGCTCGCGGCCGCGAACGCGATGCCGGTTTCCGGTCCGAACTGCTTCGGCTGCCATGCCGGCTTTGGTGAGGACGGCTTCGGCTTCGAGGAAGGCAATATCCACCTGGGTATCGCCGATCCCGAGACGGCCGACTGCACGGTTTGCCATGACGGCGCGATCGCCTTCGGCACGGTGGCGGAGGTCCACAACGGCCTCACCACCGAGCGTGGCGGCATCATCTTTGATGGCGTCGACACTTCCGTGGTCGAAGGCGACAAGATCGAGTGGCTGATCACCGGCGTTGCTGACG
>JASFEC010000012.1:0-19766 GCA_050125045.1 Gammaproteobacteria bacterium
GACCTGCCCGGCAATCATGCCGGCATTGCGGCCTGGCTGGCGGCGAGCGGGGCGACCAACCTGGAGGGTCCGCTCGCCCTGGATGTGACCGGCTCGTGGCCGGAGCTGGGGCCGGTCGACGCCGCCTTCAGCGCCAATACGGCCCACATCATGCCCGCAGCGGCGGTAGCCGCGATGTTCGCCGGCCTCGGCGAGCGTCTGCCGGCCGGGGCACCGTTCTGCCTGTATGGGCCCTTCATGGAGTCCGGTCGCCACACCAGCCCGAGCAATGCGGCCTTCGACGCCGACCTGAGGTCCCGGGGAAGCGGGATGGGGGTGCGCGACCTCGGCTGGCTGATGCAGGTGGCGGCGGTGGCGGGCTTCGACCTGGAGGCGGTGCAGCCGATGCCGGCCAACAACAGGATGCTGGTATGGCGGCGGAGGTAAGCCGGGTGGATGCCGCCGCGGTCCGGGCCGCAGCCGAGCGGATCGCGCCGTTCGTCCACCGCACGCCGGTCCAGCATTCGCGTCGGCTGGACTCGAACCTCGGCGCGCGACTGTTCTTCAAGTGCGAGAATTTCCAGGTCGGCGGTGCTTTCAAGGCCCGCGGCGCGTTCAACGCGGTATGGTCGCTGGCCCCCGATGAGGCGGCGCGCGGCGTCGCCACGCACTCCTCGGGCAATCACGGCGCGGCACTGGCACTGGCGGCGGCCCGCCGCGGCATCCCGGCGTGGGTCGTCGTCCCGCGCGACGCCTCGGGCTTCAAGCGCCGGGCCATCGAGCGTTACGGGGCCCGGGTCGTCGACTGCGACCCGGGCATCAGCAACCGCGAGACACGCCTGGCGCAGTTGCTCGAGGAGAGCGGAGCAACGATGGTTCATCCCTATGACGACGATCGCGTCATCGCGGGCCAGGGCACCGTCGCGCTCGAGCTGATGGAACGGGTGCCTGACCTGGACTTGCTGCTGGCGCCGGTGGGCGGCGGCGGCCTGGTCTCGGGCTCCGCGGTGATCGCGCGCGACCTGCGGCCCGGGATTCGTGTCGTGGCGGCCGAGCCTGCCGGCGCGGATGATTGCTGGCAATCCATGCAGCGCGGCGAGCGGGTGCGGCTCGAGCACGTCGACACCGTGGCCGACGGCCTGCGGGCCTCGATCGGCAGCCGCAACTGGAGCGTGATTTCCCGGCTGGTGGACGAGGTGGTCCGGGTCGAGGAGGAAGAGATCCTTGCGGCCACGCGGCTGGCCTGGGAGTTGCTCAAGATCGTGATCGAGCCCTCGTCCGCAGTGCCCCTGGCGGCCCTGCTGAGCGGACGGCTGCCGGCACGTGGCCGGCGGGTCGGCGTGGTGCTGTCGGGCGGCAACGTCGAGGTTGCGGAGCTTGCGACGCGCTTCTCAACGTGCGGGCTGGAGTTTCGGTTATGATTCGCGTCCGCCTTTTGCCGAGCCCTCCTGCGCCATGATGTCTCGACTTCTGATTCCCCTGCTGCTGGCCTCGCTGGGTCAGCTCGCCCACGCGGAAACGGCCTACGTCTCGGATCGCCTTGAGATCACGATGCGCACCGGGACTTCCACGCAGTACTCGATCATCCGGATGCTGCCGAGCGGCGCCCGACTGGAGCTGCTGGAGACGGATGCTGCCAGCGGCTACAGCCGGGTCCGCACGACAGACGGCACCGAGGGATGGGTGCTATCCCGCTACCTGATGGACCAGCCCGCGGCCAGGGAGCAGGTGGCTTCCGCCTCGGAACGGGCCGGCAGTCTCCAGCTGCAGGTCAGCGACCTGTCGGCCCAGGTAGAGGCGCTCACCGGCGAACGGAACGCCCTGCAGGCCCAGCGGGACGGGCTTGAAGCGGAGGTCGCTGAACTGCGCGGCGAGCTTGAGCGCGAGCGACGCGTCTCGGCCGCGTCTCTGGAGCTCGACCAGGCCAACCGCGAGCTGCGAACACGCGTAGCGGCGACGGACCAGGAGAATGCGCGGCTGCGTGGCGAGATCGACGACCTCAAGCGCAACACGCAGCGCGACTGGTTTCTCGCCGGCGCCGGGGTGCTGTTGCTGGGGCTGGTGCTCGGCCTCGTGCTGCCGCGGATTCGCTGGCGCCGCCGCTCGGGCTGGGGCGACCTCTAGGGGGTGCGCAACGGCAGGCCGGTCTAGCCGACGGTCTTTCCGGCCAGGAACATCCAGGTCTCGACCACGGTGTCGGGATTGAGCGAGATGCTCTCGATTCCCTCGTCGAGCAGCCACTGCGCGAAGTCCGCATGGTCGGACGGCCCCTGGCCGCAGATACCGATGTACTTGCCGCGCTCTCGGCAGGCCGAGATCGCCATGTGCAGCAGGGCCTTCACGGCCCCGTCCCGCTCGTCGAACAGGTCAGCGATGATGCTGGAGTCCCGGTCGAGGCCCAGCGTGAGCTGGGTCATGTCGTTGGAGCCGATCGACATGCCGTCGAAGTGCTCGAGGAACTCGCCGGCCAGCAGGGCGTTGGACGGAATCTCGCACATCATGATGAGCTTGAGGTTGTGCTCGCCGCGCCCCAGGCCGTTGGCTGCCAGCAGTTCCACCACCTGGCGGGCCTCTTCCACGGTGCGCACGAAGGGGACCATGACCTGCACGTTCTCCAGGCCCATCTCCTCCCGGACCCGCCGCAAGGCGCGGCATTCGAGCTCGAAGCAGGGGCGGAAGCTTTCGGCCACATAGCGCGACGCGCCGCGAAATCCGAGCATCGGGTTTTCCTCGTGCGGCTCGTACTCACGGCCGCCGATGAGGTTCGCGTACTCGTTGGACTTGAAGTCCGACAGCCGGACGATGACGGGATGGGGCGCGAACGCCGCCCCGATGGTGGCGATGCCCTCCGCCAGCTTCTCGACGAAAAACTCCACGGGGTCGTCATAACCGGCCATCTGCTGCGAGATGGTATGGCGCAAATCGTCGGGCAGCGAGTCGAACTCGAGCAGGGCGCGGGGGTGCACGCCGATCATGCGGTTGATGATGAATTCCAGCCGCGCCAGGCCGACCCCGCGGTGCGGGATGCCGGCGAAGGCAAAGGCGCGATCCGGGTTGCCGACATTCATCATGATCTTCACCGGCACGTCCGGCATGCGGTCCAGCTCGATCGTCTGTTCCTCGTAGTCGAGCTGGCCGTCGAAGATATAGCCGGTGTCGCCCTCGGCGCAGGACACCGTGACGGGATGACCGTCGGGAATCTGGTCGGTGGCGTCGCCGCAGCCGACGACCGCCGGGATGCCAAGCTCGCGGGCGATGATGGCGGCATGGCAGGTGCGACCGCCGCGGTTGGTGACGATCGCCGCGGCGCGTTTCATCACCGGCTCCCAGTCGGGGTCGGTCATGTCCGCCACCAGCACGTCCCCGGGCTGGACCCGGTTCATCTCCTTCACATCCTTGATGATTCGCGCCATGCCGGCACCGATGCGCTGGCCGATGCTGCGGCCAGCAGCGATCACCTTCGAGCGGTCCTTGAGCTTGAAACGCAGGATCGAGCGACCCTGCCGGCTCTGCACGGTCTCGGGCCGGGCCTGCAGGATGTAGAGCTTGCCGTCCGCGCCGTCCTTGCCCCATTCGATGTCCATCGGCGCGCCGTAGTGCCGTTCGATGGCCAGGGCATGGCGGGCGAGCGTCTGGATGTCCTCGTCGTCCAGGCAGAAGCGGCCCCGGTCTGCAGCCGGCACGTCGACGATGCGGGTACCGTGGCCGTCGTCGCCGTGGACCATCTTCACGGCCTTGCTGCCGAGCGTCTTGCGCAGCACCGCTCGCTTCCCGGCATCGAGGGCCGGCTTGTAGACATAGAACTCGTCCGGGTTCACTGCGCCCTGGACAACCATCTCGCCGAGGCCCCAGGAGGCCGTGATGAAGACCACGTCGCGGAACCCGGACTCGGTGTCCAGGGTAAACATCACGCCGCTGGCGCCGGTATCGCTGCGCACCATGTGCTGGATGCCGGCCGACAGCGCGACCTGGGAATGATCGAAGCCGTGGTGGACGCGGTAGGCGATGGCGCGATCGTTGAACAGCGAGGCAAACACCTCGTGGATGCGCTCGATCACGGAGTCGATGCCCCGCACGTTGAGGAAGGTCTCCTGCTGGCCGGCGAAGCTGGCCTCGGGCAGATCCTCGGCGGTCGCCGACGAACGGACCGCCACGGCGATATCGCGGCCGCCCGCCATTTCGTCCCAGGCCTCGCGGATTTCCTCGTTCAGCCGCGGCTGCAGCGGGGTTTCCATGATCCACTGCCGGATCGCGGCACCGGTCTCCACCAGCTTGTCGACATCGTCCACGTCGAGATCGTGCAGGGCCTTGCGGATCCGGTCGGCCAGTCCCTCCTGGGCCATGAAGTCCCGGTAGGCGCCGGCGGTGGTGGCGAAGCCGTCGGGAACGGTGACCCCGAGGCCTTCGAGGTTGCCGAGCATCTCGCCCAGGGAGGCGTTCTTGCCGCCGACGCGCTCGACGTCGCCCATGCCGAGCTCGTCAAGTTTCAGGATGTACTGTTCCACCTTGGACCCCTTGAGTTTGGCTTGCCCGGGAAAGGACAATGCGCGCTGCCCCGTCGCACGGATCAACTCATGAATCATCGCACCGTTTTCTTCGTCTCGGACCAGACCGGCGTCACATCCGAGACCCTCGGGCACAGCCTGCTGACGCAGTTCGACGGGCTCAAATTTCGCGGCGTGACTGTGCCATTTATCAACACCCCTGACAAGGCGAAGGAGTGCGTGCGCCGCATCAATCTCACGGCCGACGTCGAGGGTGCCAAGCCGATCGTCTTCGCCACGATGGTGCAGGATGATCTCCGGGAAATTATCGAGACAAGTCATGGGCTTGTGCTCGACTTTTTCGGTGCTTTCATAGGTCCGATGGAGTGTGAGCTCGGCCGCGTTTCGAGTCACGCCACGGGCAAGGCACACGGGGTCGCGGACCTTCGTTCCTACACGCGCCGCATCGACGCGATGAACTACGCGCTCGAGCATGACGACGGCTCGACGACCCGGGACTATGCGAAGGCCGACATCATCCTGGTGGGCGTTTCGCGCTCCGGCAAGACACCGACCTGCCTCTACATGGCGCTGCGCTACGGGGTCTACGCGGCCAACTATCCGCTGACGGAGGAGGAGTTCGAGCAGGGCACTCTTCCGCCGGCGCTGGCCCGGCACAAGGACCGCCTGTTCGGGCTCAGCATCACTTCCCGACGGCTGCAGCAGATCCGGCAGGAGCGTCGGCCGGAGAGCCGCTACGCTTCGGCCCGCCAGATCAATTTCGAGCTGCGCTCGGCGGAGGCCCTGTTTGCCCGCTATGGCATCCCTTGCCTCGATACCACCGAGAGCTCGGTGGAGGAGATCGCGAGCGCCGTGCTGGACCGGACCGGCCTGCTGAATCGCCTGCAGGAGGGCGGCGAGGGCTAGATGATCCCGGTCGGCTCGCGCACGCCGGTGAGCGTCCCGATGTCGGCCAGCGCGGCCGCCGCCCGGCCGAGCGCTGAGGTCAGCTCCGGCCCGCGGCCCGAGTGGTCGGCATCCGGCGGCAGATAGCGCTCGAGGTAGATCCGCAGCGTCGCGCCTTCCGTGCCCGTGCCGGACAAGCGGTAAACGATCCGGGCCCCATCGTCCAGCAGCACGCGAATACCCTGGCCCGCCGACGTGCCGCCGTCGACGGGATCGACGTAGGTGAAGCTGTCGGCATGCGCCAGACGGGTGCCGGCCAGGGAGCGCCCGGGCAGGCTCGCCAGCCGCTCCTGCAAGCCTGCCATCACGCCCGCAGCCGCCTCGCCATCCGGGATGAACCAGTCATGGCGCGAGAAGGCATGCCGGCCGAAGCGTTGCCAGTGGTCGGCGACCAGCCGGTCGACCGGCCGGCCGGTGGTGGCAACCAGGTTCAGCCAGAACAGCACCGCCCACAGGCCGTCTTTCTCACGCGCATGGCTTGAACTCGTGCCGAAGCTTTCCTCGCCACAAAGGTCGATCAGGCCCGCGTCCAGCAGATTGCAGAAATACCGCCAGCCGGTAGGCGTCTCGTAACAGGGAATGCCCAGGGCCGCCGCGACGCGATCGACGGCCCGTGTGGTCGGCATGGAGCGAGCCACGCCCGCCAGGCCGGCGGCGTAACCCGGGACCTTGCGCGCATGCTCTGCGAGCACAGCCAGGCTGTCGCCGGGACTGACCACCATGCCGCGGCCGACGATCATGTTGCGGTCGCCGTCGCCGTCGGAGGCGGCAGCCATGTTGCCTGCGCCGGGGCCCTCCATCCATGCCACCAGCTCGGGCGCGTCGACGGGATTCGGGTCCGGGTGGAGGCCGCCGAAGTCGGGCAGCGGAACGGCATTGACGACCGTTCCGGCGGGTGCGCCCAGGCGGCGCTCCAGGATCTCCACCGCGTAGGGTCCGGTCACCGCGTTCAGCGCATCGAAACGCAGCCGGAAGTCGGGGCTGCCGAGCAGGGCGCGAATCCGCTCGAAGTCGAACAGTCGCTCCATCAGCGCCGCGTAGTCGGCCACGGGATCCACGACCTCGACCTCCATCGGCCCGGCCTGCTGGATCCCGATCTGGTCCAGGTCGAGCGAGCCGACCTCGGCGAGGCGGTACTCGCGCAGCGCGAGCGAGCGCTGCCAGATGGCGTCCGTGAGCGCCTCCGGCGCCTGGCCGCCGTTGGCAGTGTCGAACTTCACCCCGAAATCGCCGTCGGGACCGCCGGGGTTGTGGCTTGCGGTCAGCAGGAAGCCGCCCGCTGCACCGCGCAGCCGGATAAGGTGCGAGGCGGCCGGGGTCGACAGAATCCCTCCGCGGCCCACGATGACCCGCCGCACGCCGTTGCCGGCCGCCACGCGGAACAGCACGCCCAGCGCCTCGGCATTCCAGTAGCGCCCGTCGCCCCCCGCCACCAGCACCTGGCCGCGGAACTCACCGGCAGCGTCGAACACTGCCTGCAGGAAGTTCTCGAGGTAGTGAGGCTGCTGGAAACGACGCACCTTCTTGCGCAAGCCCGCGGTGCCGGGGCGCTGATCGTCGAAGGGCTCGGTGGGGATGCTGCGCACGTCCATTTCTGTGGCTCTCGGGGCGTCGGTGAGCGGGAAATTTGCTGTGCTATATTGCCGCGCATGATAGCAGATGGGTCCATCGCACTGCCCCGGCCGACGCAGCCCGGCAGCTTCACTGCGCTGATGCATCTCTACGAGAGCAATTACCTGCGGTTGCACTGGCTGTTGCTCGACGAGCTGGAGTCCCTGCGGCCGCAACAATGCTCGCGCCCGCCGGGCGACCTGCCGCTCCATCTCGAGGTGCTCGAGGTCAGTCCCTATACGACGACCCTGCGCCTGACCTACTACTTTGCCGAGGACGGCGAGCGGATCGCCGACCCCGACCTGAGCATCCGCGTTTATCACGACGCCTGTGTCGCCGAGGCGATGGCCTGCCGGTCACGGCATCTGCACCATGCCCTGCGGCAGTTCGACACCGCCCCCGGCGACGAGCTGAGCCGGCGCTGGGCCCGCAACAACATGCTGAACAAGTGGCTGGAGTACTGCTACGATCACGGCCATCGTTTCAGCGCGGTGAAGCGTGTTGCCAGGCGCTAGCGGCGCGCCTGCCGGCCCGGGGGAGGAATCGCGGTGAGCACAGACGGCGACGGCCTGGCCCAGCGCGCCTTGAAGCGCATCGCCAGGGAAGAGGAGGCCGATGACGATCGGCTGCTCAACCTGTTCCGGAACCGGGCCGAGCTGAAGAAGGCTTTCGCCGAGCTGCAGAAATCGCTCCGGCTGGCAGAGGAGCGCCTGGCCAGCCAGGAGGCGGCGACGCGCCGCGCCGAGGAACGTTTCCAGGCAATCGAGGAGCTGCTGTCCCGCCCGGACACGGGTTACACGGCCCTTGTCTACTTCCAGCTGCGCGCGCTTTGGCACGCCTGCCACGAGCGTCTGCAGGCCATCTCCGCCGAGTTGCGCGGCCGCTTGGAGGAGCGCCAGAAGCGGGAGGAGCTGATGCGCTTCAACCAGCGCAAGCAACGCCAGCTGGCGGGCGTCGACCAGCAGCTCGCGCAGGCCCAGGACGAGGTCGACGAGCGCCTGCAGCGCCGTAACGCGGCACGCGCCGAGCTCGCGGCTGCGAGCCAACTCTGGGCGTATTTTCGTCGCCGTCGCCTGCACGAGCTCATGACGCAGCGGCAGGGTGAGCTGGAGGCGGCGCGCCTCAGGCTGGCAGAGCTGCAGGACCGGCGCGCCGCGCTCAATGCGGAGCCCTGGCCGGAGTTCGAGGGACTCGATATCGCGGGCAAGCGTGAGATCAACCTGAACATCATCGCCGCGGCGCAGGAGCTCTACCTGCATTTCTCCGGCGAGGACCTGGCCCGCAAGGCGCGGGACGCCAACATCAACACGGTGCAGGAGATGCGCTACGGGTCCGAGCAGGAATGCAAGGCGCTGATCCAGAAGGTGCGCCAGGCCCTCGGAACCCTCGGTCCCAGCGTGCCGTCGCCGGAGGCCGTGGAGGCGCGGGTTCGGCTTATCGCGGCAGAGGCGGAATACCGCGGCGACCGGGAGACCGTCCCGATGGGCGCTTCAGTCGCACGGATCCAGGTCCCCACGCTCAACCCCTCGACCGGGGTGCGCCGCCGGATGCCCGTCGAGGTCAACGTGCTGACCGAGGAGTACTGGGGAATCTACGACGCGCTCATTCCCTGAGGCTTGGCCCGGCCGGGCGCCGCGGCCGTACGCCGCAGCCGCCGCACCCAGCGGCCCGCATCATCGATCAGGGCGTAGGTCCACGGCACGAGCAGCAGCGACGTCAGGGTGGAGAAGCCCAGGCCCCCGATGATCGCCCGCGCCATCGGGAAATAGGAGGGAGCCCCGATCTCGTCGCCACCGACCTTGGTGGCGCTCAGGGCCAGCGGCAGCAAGCCGAGGATCGTCGTCGCCACCGTCATCAGGATCGGCCGGAGCCGGTCGCGACCGGCCTGCACCAGCGCCTCGTCCCGCGGCAGCCCGTCGCGCCGGAGGTTGTTGACGTGATCGACCAGCACGATGCCGTTGTTCACGACCACGCCGACCAGAATCATGATGCCGATGGTCGCCATGAACGAGAAGGTGGTTCCGGTCAGCATGAAGAACCAGAGCACGCCGATCACCGAAAACCCGATCGAGCTGATGATCGACAGCGGGTAGACCGTCGACTCGAAGAGCGCCGCCATCACCAGGAATATCAGGGCGATGGCCAGCAGGATGTTCTGCACCATCAACTGCTGGGTCTGGTCCGCCTGCTGGAAGCCGCGACCGAATTTCCAGCCGTAGCCCGGGGGCAGCTGGAACGCATCCATCAGGCCCTTGATCCGCGGCCGTAGTTCGTCGAGCGAGGTGTCTTCCAGGTTGGCATTGATGACCACGGCCGTGACCCGGTCGATGCGCCGGATCTGCTCGTAACCCTGGGTGATCGTGAAATCGGCCACCGTGCCGAGCGCCACGCGCTGCCCGTCAGGGGTGTACAGGGGAAGGTTGGCCAGCTGCTCCACGCTCTGGCGGTCGTCCTCGCGGAAGGCGATGCGGACCTTGATCTCGCCGTCGCGGCCGCGGAAGTCCCGCAGCTGCTGGCCGCGCAGCGCCACCGCCACGGACGAGGCCACGGCCTGGGGACTCAGGCCGAGCTGCACGGCCTTTTCGCGGTCCACGCGCACCTGGACCTCGCGATCGCCGTTGCCGAGGTCGGCGCGCACGTCGACCAGCCCCTCCACGGTCTCCAGCAGGCGCACGACCTCGGGCGTAATTCGCGCCAGGACCTCGGTGGACTCGCCGGTGAGCTGGAGGCTGAAGCTCTCGTCGCCGCCCTGGGCATCGAACTCGAAGGAGGGCCGGCCGATAACGATCTCCGGCAGGTTCTCCATGACGCGCTCGATCACCTCGCCGGTCGGCACCGTGGCTTCTTCGTCCGCGTTCAGCAGCAAAGTGCTCTGGGCCCGGCCCTCGTCGTAGTAGCTGTAGACGGAGCGAATGTCGAAGGCTTCGGCATTGGCGTACAGGTACTCCTCAATGGTATCGACCGCTACCTTGACCTGCTCGAGCGGATACTTGTCCTTGACGTAATACTGCAGCAGCAACTGGCGGCCGGCCTCCTGGGGAAAGGTGTCGAACTTCACCTTCTGCAGCGGGATGGCCACGCTGGCCACTACCAGCACCACGGCGAGACCGGTCCACCAGCGGTGCCCGAGCGTCCAGTCGAGCGCGCGGGCATAGCGCTCTGTCAGGCGTGCCATCCAGGAGCTGGTGGTCGGCGCGGGCGGGGGCGCGATGCGTGCCGCGAGCATCGGCACCACCGTCTGGGCCATCAGCAGCGAGGCCAGCATCGCCACCACGATGCTGACCGCGACATGAGTGAGGAATACCGTGATGTTGGTCTGGGTGCCGAACAGGATCGGCACGAACACGATGATGGACGTCAGGGTGCCCGCCGTGACCGCCAGCCAGACCTCGCGGACGCCCTTCAGCGTGGCTTCGCGCGGGCGGTCGGGATCCAGCTGGCGCTGGCGGAAAATGCTCTCGGTGACCACCACCGCATTGTCGACCAGCATGCCGATGGCCAGCATCAGTCCCATCATGGAGAGGATGTTGAGACTGATGTCGAGGAAATACATGACGCCCAGCGTGATGAGTATCGAGAACGGCACGCACACGATCACGATCAGTGTGGTGGCCGCCTGGCGCAGGAACAGGTACAACACGGCGAAGGCGAACAGGGCGCCGATCGCACCCGAGCTCAGCAGGTCGGACAGCGAGGAGGTCACGCCGTCGGCCTGGTCGCCCAGGGCGAACACCTGGATGCCGCGCATCTGGGGGTTGTCCGCGACGGCTTCGATCTCGGCCGAGACCCGGCGGGAGACGTCCACGAGGTTGGCTCCCGGCTGCTTGTAGACATCGAGCCCGATGGAGTAGCGGCGGTCGAGGTGGCGCGCACTATAGCGCTCGGGACTGCGGAGCTCGATGTCGGCGATATCGCCGAGCCGCAGATTGTCCCGCACCAGGACGTTGCGGAGCTCGGCCACCGAGGCCAGCTCGCCGATGGGGCGGACGCTGAAGCGCTGGTCGCCGTCGGTCAGCTGTCCCGCGCTGACCGAGAAATTGGCGCGCTGCAGCAGTTGCTGCAGCTCGTTCAGGTCGACGCCGTGCGCTGCGATCCGGTCGGCATTTAGCAGGATGCGGATCTCGCGTTGATCGACGCCATACAGCGTCACGCGGGAGACGCCCTCGAGGCGCTCGAGGCGCCGCTTGAGCTGCCGGTCAAGCATCGTGTAAGCGTCGGACAGGTCGCGCTCGCTGCTGATGCGCAGGTTCAGGATGGGCTGGTCCCCGAAGGAGCCGGTGTAGACCAGCACGCGACGCACGTCGTCCGGCAGCTGGTGCCGGATCGCGTCGACCTTGGCGCGGGCCTCGATGCCCTTCGCCGCCATGTCCTGGTCCCAGTCGAACTGGAGGAAGATCTGCGCGCCGTCCTGCCGCGAGGTCGACTGCATGCGTTCTACGCTGCTCAGTGTCGCGAGGGCTTCCTCGACCGGGCGCGTGATCAGTTGCTCCACTTCCTCCGGCGTCGAGCCCTCGTAGGGGACGTTGATGAAAATGCCCGGGAACTCGATGTCGGGGAACTTCTCCAGCGGCAGCAGGCGTGACGAGATTGCGCCGATCAGGGCGAAGGCGACGAACACCATCACCGTGGTGACGGGCCGGGCGATGGCGGTGCGCGTCAGGATCACGCGGCACCCTGCGCCGCAGCGCCCGCGGCGGGCACGTCGACCTGCACACCCCGGTCGAGCAGCGAGTACATCACCGGGATCACGACCAGGGTCAAAAGCGTCGACACGATGAGGCCGCCGATGACCGTGATCGCCATCGGAGCCCGCACCTCGGTGCCCTCGCCGAGCCCGAGCGCCATGGGCAGCAGGCCGAGAGCAGTCGTGGCAGTGGTCATCAGGATCGGCCGCAGGCGGGCCCTGCCGGCCTCCAGAATTGCTGACGTCGCGTCCTGCCCGGCGCGCCGCAACTGGTTGATGAGGTCCACCAGCACGATGGCGTTGTTGACCACGATGCCCGCCAGCATGATCACGCCGATGAACGCCACCACGCTGACCGTGGTCCCGGTCAGCCAGAGCGCCCATACGGCACCCACCAGGGCCAGCGGGATGGTGAACAGGATCACGAAGGGGTGCACCAGGGATTCGAACTGGGAAGCCATGACCAAGTAGACGAGGAAGACCGCCATGGCGAGCGTGAACAGCATGGAGTTGAAGGACTCCTGCATCTCTGCACTCTGGCCGGCGATCTCTGCCGCGACGCCCGGCGTGAAGGGGATCGCGTCCAGGATGCGCTGCACTTCCTCGGTCGCGCCCGCCAGGTCCCCATAGGCCAGGTTGGCCGAGATGATCGCCACCCGGGCCTGGTCCGCCCGACGAATCTCGGCGGGCCCGACCGCGAGGCGAATGTCGGCCACCGCCTCAAGTGGCACGGGGCGATCGCTGCCCGGGTTGACGATCAGGTTACGGACTTCGGCGACCGAGGCGTCACGCGTGTCCACGCTGCGCACCAGCACATCGATCTTTTTGTCGCGCCAGGTGTAGCGGGTCGCCACTTCACCGCGAACCTTGGCCACGACCGTGTCGGCAATGTCCCGTACGACCAGGCCGAGGCGCGCTGCCCGCTCCTGGTCGAACACGATCTGGATCTCCGGATTCCCCTGCTCGACGCTGCTGCGCACGTCGGCGAAGCGCGGCGACTCTGACAGCCTGCGCTGCAGCTCCCCCGCGAAAGTGCCGAGCTGGTCGAGGTCGTAACCGGCCAGCTCGATTTCCAGCGGTGTGCTGAGCGTGAAAAGGGCAGGGCGGCCGAACTCGTAGCTGACGCCGGGGGTGACGGCGAGCGACTCGCGCAAGGCCGCGATGGCGGCGTTCTCGGCGGCCCGGCCGCCGCCCGGGTCGAGCTGCACGCTCAGGCGCCCGGTGTGCTCGCCGGCATCCACCGGGCTGGCGTCGAGGCGGTTGCCGGTGCCGGCCACTGAATAGCTGAGCTGCAGGCCGGGCAGTCCGGCGGCCTGCTCATGCAGCCGCTGGACGGCAGCGTCCGTCTCCTGGATCGGGGCCCCCGCGGGCAGTCGGACGTCGACGTAGAACTCGCCTTGCGATAACTGGGGCAGCAGTTCGTAGCCGAGCCGGGGGATCAGCGCCACGACGGAGGCGAAGGCGCCGGTCGCGATCAGCAGCACCAGCCAGCGATGACGCAGCGAGCCGGCCAGCAGGGGCCGGTATAACTTCGCCATGGCCTCATAGAACCCCTGGAACAGCCAGACCAGCGGGCGCATGGCCAGGCCCAAGAGCGTCGCGAGGCCGCGGCCGGCAACCCCGGCGAGCCGCAGCGGCCAGGCCAGCCAGCGCGTGACGCGTCCTGGGGGCGCCGCGTCGCCGTCGGGCACGTAGCGGGATGCACCGCCGCGTGCGGCCAGCATCGGGATGAGGGTAAGGGCCACCAGCAGCGAGAACAGCAGGGCGAAGGTGACGGTGAGCGCCTGGTCGCGGAAGAGCTGGCCGGCAATTCCCGTCACGAACACCATGGGGAAGAACACGGCGACGGTCGTCAGCGTTGCGGCCACGACGGCTCCCGAGACCTCGCCGGCACCCTCGCGCGCCGCCGCGACGGTATCGCGGCCTTGCTCCTTCTTGCGCACGATGTTCTCCAGCACCACGATGCTGTTGTCCACCAGCATGCCGATTGCCAGCGCGATGCCGCCGAGCGACATGATGTTGAGACTGATGTCGGCGCTGTACATCAGCAGGAAAGTGCCGATCACCGACACCGGGATGGCGGCGCCGATGATCAGGGTGGCGCGTGCGTCGCGCAGGAACGCGTACAGGACCAGCACTGCAAGCAGGCCGCCGAGCAGGGCGGCGTTGCGCACTTCGCTGATGGCGTCGCTGATGAAATGCGACTGGTCGTAGACCATCCGCAGGGCGGTTCCCCCCGGGAGTCCTTCCTCTATCTCCGCCACGCGCTGCTGCACGCGGCGAGCCACCTGGACCGTGTTCGCATCGCCTTCCTTGTAGACGGCGAGTTCCACGCTCTCACGGCCGTCAACCCGGGTGATGGCCTCGCGCTCCTTGTAGCCCCGCGTCACGGTCGCGACGTCGTGGAGGTACACGGGTCGCCCGGCGGGCGTCGCGATCACGGCGTCGGCGATCTCCTCCACCGTGGCGAACTCGTTGAGCGTGCGCACCAGGAAGCGCTGGGTGCCCTGTTCCAGCCGGCCGCCCGAGAGGTTGATGTTCTCGGCCCGCAGGCGAGCGGCCACGCCCTGGATGGAGAGCGCGAGTTGAGCCAGCTTCTGCTGGTCGACCAGCACCTGGATTTCGTCCTCCAGGCCACCGCTGACTTTCACGGCGGCAACGCCCTCGACCGACTCGACGTCGTTCTTGAGCTGGTCCTCGGCGAAGCGTCTCAGGGCCTGCAGGCGCTGCGTGTCGGCGCCCGACGCCCGCTCGTCCTCGGACAGGAAGGCGATGCGCTGGATGGGCTCGTTGGAGGGATCGAAACGCAGCAGCAGGGGACGGCTGGCCTCGAGCGGCAGCTCGAGGATGTCGAGCTTCTCGCGCACCTCGACGCCCGCCACGTCCATGTCCGTGCCCCAGAGAAACTCCAGCACGACATCCGACTGGCCGGGGCGCGAAACCGAACGCACCTGGCGAATGTTCTTGATGGTGCCGACCGATTCCTCGATCGGGCGGGTGAGTAGATTCTCGACCTCCAGCGGGGCGCTGCCGTCGAGCTCGGTCCGAACCGTGAGGGTCGGGTAGGACAGGTCGGGCAGCAGGTTGACCGTCAGCCGCGAGAGGGAGACAAAACCGAACAGGATGATCGCCAGGGTGAACATGGCGATCGTCACCCGCCGTTCGGTGGCGATGTCGATCAGGCGCATTCGGGCTTCGCTCCGCCCGGACTCAGCGGGCGTCGCTGGCGAGGCGCGAGCCGGAGCGGCGCACGACCTCGACGGTGCTGCCGTCGCGCAGGCCGGACTGGCCCACGACCACGATCTCCTCGTCGCCTTCCAGTCCCTGCACGACCTCTATTTCTTCGCCCCGCGTGTAGCCCGTGAGGATCGGGCGGCGTTCGACCTTGCCATTGACGATCACGAAGACGGAGTCCGAGACGTCATCGTCGACGATGGCGACGCGGGGCACCAGCAGAACATTGCTGCGCGAATCCCAGACGATGTTGAAGCGCCCGAACATGCCCGGCTTGAGCCGGCCCTCCGGGTCCGGCACCTCGAGCGTGACCTTGAAGGTCCCCGTGGCAGGATCCACCACCGGGGCGATCCGCTGCACGTGGGCCGTGAAACGCTGGTCGGGGATGGCGTCGACCGACAGCTCGGCGGCCTGGCCCCGCTCGAGTCGGCGGAACTCGCGCTCGGGGATGTGCAGGTAGGCGATCAGTGGATCCAGCGCAGTGACCCTGAAGGCGGAGGAGTTCGCGGTAATCGTGTTGCCGACCTTGATGTGGCGCTCCGCGACCACGCCGTCGATCGGGGCGCGGATACTGGTGTAGTCATACTCCAGCTGCGCCAGTCGGTACGCGGCCCGCAGGGCGTCCAGTTCGAACTTCAGGTCCTCGAAGGCGCCCGAGCTGACCAATCCCCTGTCAAACAGCTGCACGTTGCGCTGGTATTCCTGCTCCAGTTTGCGGAGGTTCGCCTCGGCGCGCTGCATCTCGAGCCGGAGGCGGTCGCCGTCCAGCCGGGCCAGGACCTGTCCTTCCTCGACCCGGTCGCCTTCCTCCGCCAGGATCTCGACGACCTCGCCGCCGACCTTCGCCACCACCAGGGCGTCGGCGTCGGTCTCGAGCGACGCGGTGCCGGTGTAAACGGCGGCCACGTCGCCGCGCTCCAGGGCCGCGACCTCGACGGGAATGGCGACGGCCTCCTTTTCCTCGGCCTCGGGCTCGTCAGCTTCCCTCGAGCAGCCCTGGAGCAGGACGAGGGCGCCCAGCCCGATGGCGAGCAGGGCGATGGTGCGGGGAACATGCGGCACAGGCCGGTGGATCATGGCGGGCTCCGGTGAAGGCGTCTGCTCACTACAATAGTGTTGTAGTGAAGTATAACACCACACTTGGGCAGTGCAAGCCCCCCGTCAGGATCCGGCGCCGGACGCCCGTCCCGCCACCACGGCCGGGGGGAGTTCGGCCAGGTCGAGCACCATGCGCGCGGCCTCGTCGAGCTGGACGTCCGGCGCGTCCTCTTCCTCCAGCGCGTCCAGGGATTCGGCCGGCTCAAGCCCGAGTGCGGCGCGCCGCTCGTTCTCACGAGCCAGCTCCTCGGCTTCCGCGGCCTCGTTCTCTGCGCGCCGTGCCTCGATATCGAGCGACACCGACTTGCGCGCGCGGCGCTCCTCGATCGCCTCGATGTTGCCCAGCAGGTGACGATAGTTCGGGTCCGCCGCGCGCCTCTCGGTGTGCCCTGCGGCGAGGATCTCGATGGCGTTGCCGAGATTGCCCTGGCGCGGATAAGGCGTGGGCTTGATCTGGTCCCAGGGGAGGGCGGTGTCCCGTGTGCTCTCGCCCACGATGTGGGTGTCGATGGCCGACGGAATCACGATGTCCGGAATCACCCCCCGATGCTGCGTGCTCGCGCCGGTCACGCGGTAGTACTTGCCGACCGTCAGGGTCAGCTGGCCGAAACGCGGTTCATTGCCGGGCGCATAGCGGTCAAGCGGGTAGAGGTTCTGCACCGTGCCCTTGCCGTAGGTCTGCTGGCCGATGACGACACCGCGGCCGTAGTCCTGGATCGCGCCGGCGAAAATCTCGGACGCCGACGCGCTGAAGCGATTGACCAGCACCGCGAGCGGCCCGTCGTACACTGGGCCCTCGGAGCGCTCTTCCAGTACCTCGACGCGGCCGCTGGTGTCGCGGAGCTGCACGATCGGCCCGGAGGGAACGAACAGGCCCGTCATGGCGGTGGCTTCGGACAGGTGGCCGCCGCCGTTGTTGCGGAGATCGAGCACCAGCCCGTCGATACCTTCAGCCTTGAGTTCCTCGGTCAGCCGGCGGACGTCGGCCGTGGTGCTCGTGTAGTCGCGCGCACCGGACACCCGCGCATTGTAGTCCTGGTAGAAGGAGGGCACGGTGATCACGCCGACCCGCCGCGGCTCGCCCTCGTACTCGAACTCAAGCAGCTCCTTGCGGGCCGCCTGGGCTTCCAGCTTCACCTTGTCGCGGACCAGCGGGATGACGACCGGCGCGCCGCCTGGCGTGGCGCCGCCGGGCAGCACCTGGAGGCGCACGGTCGAGCCGCTCGGCCCGCGGATCAGGTCCACGACGTCGTCGAGCCGCCAGCCGATCACGTCCTGGAACTCGCCCTGATCGCCCTGGCCGACGCCGATAATCCGGTCCTTGGGCTTGAGCGAGCCGTCGAGCGCAGCGGGGCCACCCTCGATCACGTTCATGATGGTGACGTACTCGTCCTGCAGTTGCAGAGTGGCCCCGATCCCGTCGTAGTTGAGGCTCATCTGGATCCGGTATTCCTCCGAGTTCCGCGGCGAGTAGTAGCTCGTGTGAGGATCCATGGTGTTGGCGAAGGCGTTCATGAAGGTCTCGAAGACGTCGTCACTCTTGACCTGCTCGAAGCGCTTCAGCACCTGGCGATAGCGGCCGTCCAGGATTTCGCGCGTCTCCTCCCAGTCCTTGCCCGTGAGCATCAGGCCGATGGCGTCGTTCTTCACGCGCTTGCGCCAGATGTCGTCCAGTTCGGCACGGCTGGTCGGCCAGCCGACGTCGCTGCGGTCGAAGAGGAATTCCTCGTCCACCGTGAAGTCATGCTCGACCTCGAGCTGCGACAGGGCATACTCGAGGCGCTCGCGCGTGCGCTGGAGGTAGCGCTGGTAGACATCGAACACCGGCTGCAACTGGCCGCGCTTGACCGAGTCGTCGAGACCGCTGCGAAGCGCTTCGAACTCCTCGATGTCGCTGGCCAGGAAGTACTGGTGGTTGCCGTCGAGGGCCTCCAGGTAAGCGTCCAGCATCCGGGACGAGGCCACGTCGTCGACCGGCATGCGCCGATAGTGGGAACGTTCGAAAAGCGTGGTTACGAGCCGGCTCACTTTGCCGTGACGGTCGCTGGGGGCGAGTTCCTGCCCCGTGTCCGACGTTCCCAGGGCGGCCTGCGCCAGCAGGGTCCCCGCCAGGGCCGCGACTATGCCGATCAACGCTGATGTCTTTACAATACGCATCTTGACTCCGAGCTCGCCGAGTTGCCGAAAACTCCGGCAAATCCGTTGCTTAGGCTAGAGGCCCCGGGCGCGCCAATCAAGCGCCCCGGCCGCCTGGGAAATTTGCATGCATCCGCTCACTGTCGTTACCGGAATCCTGCTCGGCTCGGCGGCCTCGATCGCCGTCGGCCTGCTGGTCGTGCTGTTCATGTTCTTCCTGCTCTCCGAAGAGCACCCGCAGGTGACGGGGGAAATGGGCTCGCTGGTGACGAACGCCGGACTCTTCCTGGCTATGACCATTGTTTGCGCTGCCAGTTTCATCGGCCTGGTAAAGCAGCGGCGCTGGTGGTGGCTGCCCCAGCTCGTGATGTGGGGCGGCTTGGGTTTGCTCGTGCTCTATTATCTGCCGTCATGAAGCGACCTTCGCCGCGCGAACTCGAGAAGATGCACGAGACCGCCGCCGCAGCGGCCCGCTGGCGCGCCCGGCTGGGCTGGCTGGTGCCGAGCAGCTGGCTGAATCCGAACATGGTACCCGCGAGCGGCATCCATGGCCGCCGCCTGTCTCCGGCGCGCATGGAGCTCGAGCCCACGGCACCGGCGAAATCCTGGGCGGACTGGGAAATCAGCCGTCGCGGGCGCCCGGCGGGCCGGGCCTCAGAACAGCGAGAAGGGTGAACGGCGGGAGCTGCCGCCCCGCCGACGCTCGCGTTCCCGGCGTCGCCGGTTCCGCATGCGCGACTGCAGCGCCAGGCGGCGGGCCTCGATCCAGGCCTTGCGGTCGCCCGGATCGGCGCCGGCCTGATCGCTGCGGTAGTTGCAGAAGTCTTCGTAGGCCTCGATCTCGTGCCGCAATTCGCGCACCACGAGTTCCACCATGATGGCGTCGTCGAGCAGCCCCAGGCCCGGGATCTCGTCCGGGATCATGTCCTCGGGTTCGCAGAAGTAGGCGAGGGCGTTCAGGACCCGACCACGCTCGGCGTCGGGGAGCCGCCATTCCTCGTCCCGCAGCATGTCCACGAGGACCTTGATCCGCTGGAGACGGTCGCGGATGAACTCCGGCGCGGCCTCGGTGCCGACCTTGCCCAGGAGCGCCTCGCTGGCCGCGATGATCTCGTCCTGGCCCCGCTCCTTCGCCACGGTGCGTGCGCTGCGCATCTCGCGACGGAAGTGGTCGAGATCGGTCTTGGACAGCTCGATGCTTAGCTTCAGGGACATCAGTCTGCGCTCCTAGGAGAAGGCCAGCGGGAGAGTACGCCGGGACCGTGAAAGCGTCAAATGTCCCCGGCTTCCGGGCCTCCGGCGGCTTCCGGCGCGTCGCCGCCGGGGCGGCGCAGGAGCGCCCGGAAAGGCAGCCAAGACAGCCTCAGCCACTGGATGCCGAGCCACGGGCCGAGCGCCAGCAGCCAAGCCCAGAGGGCGGGAGCGGCGAGCTCGGCATAGAAGTCCCGGTAGAACGTGGCGACGGATGCATCGGGGCGGTATTCGCCGAGCAGGAACACGCCGACCACATAGACGAGGGCGGGCAGGACCAGCAGGCCAAAGCCCACCAGGCAGGCGAGTAGCAGCAGTTCCCG
>JASFEC010000013.1:0-19141 GCA_050125045.1 Gammaproteobacteria bacterium
CTCCGCCTCGCGGCCCGCGTTGATCAGAATGGTCGCGCGCTCGAGGCGCAGCTCGCGCTCTTCCGCGGCCGGGTGCGCCTCGAGCCACACCAGCGCCGCGGCAACCTCGTCGGCCGCCGCCAGCACCCGCGCATACAGGAGTGTCGCCTCGATCCAGTCCGGGTCGAGCTCCAGGGTCCGCTCCGCGGCAGCCCGCGCCTGTTCCAGTTCGCCGGCCCGGAGGGCCAGGTAAGCCTCGGCGTAGGCGCCGCTCGGGTCTGCGGGAAAGGCGGCGGCGGCTGACGCCATGGCCTGCAGAGCCACTCCGGGGTCGCGCGCCTCGCCCGCGAGAGGCAACAGCGAGAGGAAGGCGCGGCCGTTGTCGCCCCCGGCAGCGCGCAGCCGCTGCAGCTCGACCGCCGCGGCCCCGGCCTCCCCCAGGGCCAGCTGGGCGCGCACGAGCAGTCGCACGGGATGCAGGGAATCCGGCGCCAGCACGGCCCACCGGCTCGCCGCCTCGGCCGCCTCCGCCGGAGTCCCGTAGGCTGCCGTGTAGCGGGCCGCGCGCTCGGCCAGCTCCGGGTCCTCGCTGAGGCGCGAGGCGCGCAGGAACTCCGTGGCCGCCAGGGCGGGGCGCTCGCGCTGCAGGGCCAGTTCCCCCATGAACACGTGGTAATCCACTTCGCCGGGCTGGCCGAAATCCGGCGCCTGGTCGGCCGGGTCCCGGGCCTCGGGGGCCGACGCGGCACAGCCGGCCAGCAGCAACAAAAGCAGGGGAAGGAGCAGTTTCATGGCGTCGGACAAGCTAGCGGACGGCCACTATACCGCAGGAAAACCGTGCCCCGTGAACATGCGCGGCTTGTCACCGGAGTACGCCTTGCCAGACAATTACGGGCCACTCCAACCGGCCGGCCCCGCTACTCAAGCAGATGTCCCTTAAAGTCCTCGGCGTCAATCATCGCTCGGCTCCGGTCGATATTCGGGAGAAGCTCGCCTTCAACCCGGACCACCTGCCGGTGGCGCTGCAGGAACTGGTGCGGCTGCCGCAGGTCGACGAGATGCTGATCGTCTCGACCTGCAACCGGACCGAGTTCTACGGGCGCTGCGCCGACACGGGCGCGGCGCGCGTGCGCGACTGGCTGAATGAATACCACCAGCTGGGCGATCGAGCCAACGGCTGCCTGTACCAGCTGGACAACCAGCTGGCCGTGAGTCACACCTTCACCGTCGCCTGCGGGCTCGACTCCGCCGTGCTCGGCGAGCCGCAGATTCTCGGCCAGATGAAGGAGGCCTACCGCATCGCGGCCGAGGCCGGCAGCACCGGGCCCATGCTGCATTCGCTGTTCCAGCAGGCCTTCTCGGTGGCGAAGATGGTGCGCACCGACACCGCCATCGGTGCGTCGGCGGTCTCCGTCGCCTTCGCGGCGGTCAACCTCGCCCGGCAGATCTTCGCGGATTTCTCCCAGCACACAGCGCTGCTCGTGGGCGCCGGCGAGACCATCGAGCTGGTAGCACAGCATCTGGCCGGGCGCGGCATCGGCCGCATCGTGATCGCCAACCGCAGCATCGAGCGGGCCCGGCGCCTGGCGCAGGAACACAAGGGTTTCGCCATCGAGCTGAGCGAGATCCCCGACCATCTCCCGGCCGCCGACATGGTCATCTGCTCCACTGCCAGCCCCGACCCGCTGATCGACAAGCCGATGGTCAAGGCAGCCCTGAAGGCCCGTAAGCGCAAGCCGATCTTCATGGTCGACCTGGCGGTCCCGCGGGACGTGGAACCGGACGTGGCCGAGCTCGAGGACGTCTACCTGTACACGGTGGACGACCTGCAGGGCGTGGTGGACGAGAACATCAAGGCGCGCGAGGAGGCGGCTGCGCACGCCCGCCGCCTCATCGACGTCGAGGTGCTGCGCTTCACGCAGACGCTGAAGACGCGGGACGCCGCGCCGACCATTCGCTCCGTGCGCAGCCGCGCGGAGGAAATCCGCACGGCGGTCAATGCCCAGGCGCTCCGCATGCTGGAGTCGGGGCGGTCACCGGACGAGGTCATGGACTTCCTGTCGAAGACGCTGACCAACAAGCTGATGCACCTGCCGAGCGTCAGCCTGCGCCGGGCGGGCGAGGAAGGCGACGACGCCCTGTTGAGCGCCGCGCGCCGCCTGTTCGGCATCGAAACCGAAGACTGATGAAAGACAGCCTCGTCACCAAGCTGGCGAACCTCGTGGATCGCCACGAGGAGGTGGCCGCGCTGCTCGCGGACCCCGATACGATTGCCGACCAGCAACGCTTCCGCGAACTGTCGCGCGAGTACGCCCGGCTGGAGCCGGTCGTGCGCGACTACCGCGCCTGGCACGAGGCGCGGGACGCGGCCGACGCGACCCGCGAAATGGCCGCCGACCGGGACCCGGAGCTGCGGGCGATGGCCGAGGAGGAACTCGCCGGGCTGGAGCACCGCCTGGAAGGTCTGGAGGACGCGCTGAAGAGGCACCTGGTGCCCCACGACCCGCTGGACGAGGCCAATACCTTTCTCGAGATTCGCGCCGGCACCGGCGGCGACGAGGCGGCGATCTTCGCCGGGGACCTGTTCCGGATGTACAGCCGCTATGCCGAGCGCATGGGCTGGAGCATCGAGATTCTCTCCGCCAACGAGGGGGAGCACGGGGGCTACCGCGAGATCATCAGCCGGGTGGTCGGCCAAGGCGTGTACTCCCGGCTTAAGTTCGAGTCGGGCGCGCACCGGGTGCAGCGGGTGCCGGAAACCGAGTCGCAGGGACGCATCCACACCTCGGCCTGCACCGTGGCCGTGCTGCCGGAGCCGGAGGAGATGGAGGAAATCGAGATCAACTCCGCGGAGCTGAGGGTCGACACTTTCCGTGCCTCCGGCGCCGGTGGCCAGCATGTCAACAAGACCGACTCGGCGGTTCGCATCACCCACTTGCCCACCGGCATCGTGGTCGAGTGCCAGGACGAGCGCTCTCAGCACAAGAACCGGGCCCGCGCGCTGTCGCTGCTGCAGGCGCGCCTGATGGACGCCGAGCGGGGCCGACGCGAGGCGGCACAGGCGCAGAGCCGCCGGCTGCAGGTCGGCTCCGGCGATCGCTCCGAGCGTATCAGGACCTACAACTTCCCCCAGGGCCGTATCACCGACCACCGGATCAACCTCACGCTGTACCGGCTCGACGAGGTGCTGGAAGGCGATCTCGACCAGGTGATCGGGCCGCTGGCCGACGAGTACCAGGCGGACCAGCTGGCCGCCCTGACCGACTGACACCGCGAGGCGCACGCCATGGCAGTACTGCCCACCATCCTGGACGCGATCGGCGACACCCCGCTGATCCGCCTGCGCGGACCTTCCGAGGACACCGGGTGCGAGATTCTCGGCAAGGCCGAGTTCATGAACCCGGGCGGCTCGGTCAAGGACCGGGCCGCGCTGGGCATCATCCGCGACGCCGAGACCCGCGGGCAGCTGAGGCCCGGCGGCGTGATCGTGGAGGGCACGGCCGGCAACACCGGCATCGGCCTGGCCATGGTCGGGAACACCCTGGGCTATCGCACGGTGATCGTGATGCCCGAGACCCAGAGCCAGGAGAAGATCGACACGCTCCGGGCCTACGGCGCGGAAGTCCGGCTGGTGCCCGCCGTCCCCTACAAGAATCCCGACAACTACGTCCACGTCTCGCAGCGGCTGGCCGGGGAACTGGCAGCCGCCGAGCCGAGCGGCGCGTTGTGGGCCAACCAGTTCGACAACACCGCCAACTACGCCTTCCACCTGACGACGACGGGGCCAGAGATCTGGCAGCAGACCGGCGGGAGGATCGACGGCTTCATCTGCGCCGTCGGCACGGGCGGCACGCTGGCCGGCGTCGGGCGCGCGCTCAAGGCCCGCGACATGCGCGTGCAGGTGGGGTTGTCCGACCCTGCCGGCTCGGCCCTGTACAACTATTTCACGGCGGGCGAGCTGAAGTCCGAGGGCAGCTCTATCACCGAGGGCATCGGCAACGGGCGAGTGACGAAGAATCTCGCCGAGGCGGTGGTGGACCACGCCTTCCAGGTCCCGGATAGCGAGTCCATCCCGATCGTGTTCCGACTGCTGCGGGAAGAAGGCCTGCTGCTGGGGGGTTCCAGCGGGGTCAACGTCGCGGGAGCAATGCGGCTGGCGAAGAAGCTGGGGCCCGGCCACACCATCGTCACCATCCTGTGCGACTCGGGCCTGCGCTACCGCCAGCGGCTGTTCAATCCGTAGTTCCTCGCCTCGAAGGACCTGCCGGTCCCGGCGTTCCTGTCAGCGGGCGGCCGCTAGCGCCTGCTCCAGGTCGGCCACCAGGTCGTCGCAGTCCTCGATCCCGACCGACAGCCGGATCAGCGCATCGCTGATGCCGAGGCGTTCCCGGGTCTCGGGCGGCACGGAGGCGTGGGTCATGATCGCCGGATGGTTGACCAGGCTCTCGACCCCGCCGAGGCTCTCGGCCAGCGTGAACAGGCGCGTGCGCTCGAGGAAGCGACGTGCTCCTGCCAGCCCGCCGCGGATGACGAAGCTGACGATGCCGCCCCCGCCGGCCATCTGGCGCCGCGCAAGCTCGCACTGCGGATGTGACTCGAGCCAGGGGTAGATCACGTGCTCGACTTCCGGTCGCCCCTCGAGCCAGCGCGCGATCGCCAGCCCGCTGGCGCTGTGGCGATCCATGCGCAGGGCCAGGGTCTTGACCCCACGCAGGGCGAGGAAGCTGTCGAAAGGGCCGGCCACGGCGCCGATGGAGTTCTGCAGGAAGGCCAGCTGGTCGGCCAGTCCCGCCTCGCTTACCGCGACCACGCCGCCGACCACGTCCGAGTGGCCGTTGAGATACTTGGTGGCCGAATGGATGACGATGTCGGCGCCCAGCTCGAGGGGCCGCTGGCCCCAGGGACTGGCGAAGGTGTTGTCGACGACCACCAGCGCCCCGCGCGCTTTCGCCGCCGCGCTCACTGCCGCGATGTCCACCAGCTTGAGCATGGGATTGGTCGGCGTCTCGACCCAGACCATGCGCGTGTCGTCCTGCATGGCGGCCTCCAGAGCGGCCGGGTCGGACAGGTCGGCATAGCTGAACCGCAGGCCAGCCGAGCGCGCCCGGACCCTGTTGAACAGCCGCCCGGTGCCGCCGTAGAGGTCGTCCATGGCGACCACGTGGCTGCCGGCATCCAGCAGCTCCAGCAGGGTCGCGATCGCCGCCATGCCCGAGGCGAAAGCAAAGCCGTGGGTGCCGCTTTCGAGGTCCGCCAGGCACCTTTCCCATGCCATGCGCGTCGGGTTCTGGCTGCGCGAGTACTCGTAGCCCTGGTGCACGCCGGGACTCGACTGGGCATAGGTCGAAGTCGCGTAGATCGGCGGCATCACCGCCCCCGTGGCCGGGTCGGGTGCCTGGCCGGCGTGGATGGTCCGCGTTGCGAAGCCGGGACGGTCAGTCTTGCGGGTCATGGTCGTCATCCTGGTGCAGGCGGCGCAGGTAGTTGAGGACGTCGGAACGCGTGATCAGGCCGAGAAAGCGCTCGCCGCGGTTCTCGGTGACGGCGGCGTAGGAGTCGCCGTGCAGCAGGGCCACCAGGTTCTCCACCGAGGTGTCCTTGTCGACCTTGAGGAAGCTGGTGCGCATGGCGCTGCGCACTTTCTCGCCCATGCGTGCGGGACGGCCGAAGATGTAACGGATGATGTCGTCCTCGGTGATGACGCCCACCAGCCGCTCCTCCTCCATGACCGGCAGCTGGGAGAAACCGGCGTTGCGCAGCCGATTGTGCGCAGTGGTGATGATGTCGTCCGCGCCCACGGTGATGGTGGCCCGGTGCTCGTGGGGACGGCCGATGAGATCGCGCAGGTCGCCATGCTGCGGCCGCTTGATGAAGCCCTGGTCTTCCATCCAGAAGTCGTTGTAGAGCTTCGAAAGGTACTTGTTGCCGGTGTCGCAGGCAAAGGCCACCACCCGCTTCGGCTCGGTCTGCTCGCGGCAGTAGCGCAGCGCTGTCGCGAGCAGGGTGCCGGAAGAGGAGCCGGCAAGAATGCCCTCCTCGCGCAGCAGCTGGCGGGCCGCCGAGAAGGATTCTGCGTCGCTGATGGTGTAAGCCTTGCCGACCATCGACAGGTCGCAGATCTCGGGCACGAAGTCCTCGCCGATCCCCTCCACCAGCCACGGGGCGCCGGGAACGATCTCGCCGGTCTCGATGTAGTGCGCCAGGATCGAGCCGGCCGGGTCGGCCAGCACGAACTCCAGCTCGGGCGCCGCCTCGCGGAAGAAGCGCGTCATGCCGGAGATCGTGCCGCTGGAGCCCACGCCGACCACGATGGCATCGACGTCCTGCTCCATCTGTTGCCAGATCTCCGGCCCGGTGGTCAGCTCGTGGGCGCGCGGGTTGTCCGTGTTGCCGAACTGGTTGATGTAGTAGCCGCCGCGCTCGCGGGCGATGCTCTGGGCCAGGTCCTGGTAGTACTCCGGGTGCCCCCGGCCGACGTCGGACCGCGTCAGCACGATCTCCGCTCCCATCGCGCGTAGGTTGAAGATCTTCTCCTGGCTCATCTTGTCCGGCAGGACCAGGAGCAGCCGATAGCCTTTCTGCGCCGCCGCCAGGGCGAGGCCGATGCCGGTGTTGCCGGCGGTCGCCTCGACCAGCAGGTCGCCGGCCCGGATGTCGCCGCGCTTCTCCGCCTCCTCGATCATCGAGATGCCGATGCGGTCCTTGATCGAGCCGCCGGGATTCATCAGCTCCAGCTTCAGGAACAGCCGGCAGGGCCCGGTGTCGATCCGGGTGACCTCCAGCATGGGCGTCGCGCCCACCATCTCCAGCACGTTACGGTAGATTTTCATGGCTCCTCCACCCCCCCGGCCGGGCGCCCGGGAGTCGCGCATCCGGCACGCTGCGCGTATTCTACACGCCCCTATCGGGGCTACCGGACCGGGCATGACCGAGACCGACTACGACCTGTCGATCAGGCACTATCTCGACGACGGCGCAGCCATCCTGCGCGCCGTCAGCGCCAGCCCGCGCCTCGATGCCGAACTCCTCCTCGGCATGGTGCTGCGGCGGCCGCGCAGCTTCCTGCACGCCTGGCCGGAGCGCGAGCTGAGCGCGGCAGAGGCGAAAAGGTACGAGGAATTGCTGCGCCGCCGCTTCTCCGGCGAGCCCATCGCCTACATGACCGGCATCCGCGAGTTCTGGTCGATGCCGCTGCGCGTCGGCCCGGCCGTGCTGATCCCGCGGCCGGACACCGAGCTGCTGGTGGAACTGGCCCTGAATCGTCTGCCGGCGGACGAGGACCTGAGGGTGCTCGACCTGGGCACCGGCTCCGGGGCGGTCGCGCTGGCCATTGCCCGCGAACGCCCCCGGGCGCGGGTCATCGGCATCGACATCTCGCAGGCGGCGCTGGAGCTGGCGCGGGAGAATGCGCGCCTGATGAAGATCGACAACGTCGAGTTCCGTGAGAGCGACTGGTTCGACGCGGTGCGGGGCGAGAAATTCAATGTGGTCGTCGGGAATCCGCCCTACGTGGCCGAGGACGATCCGCACCTCGGGAGCGGCGACGCGCGCTTCGAGCCCCGTCTCGCCCTGGATGCCGGCGCCGGCGGCATGAACTGTTTCCGCGCCATCCTCGAGCGTGCCCACAACTACATCGTGCGCCAGGGCTGGCTGCTGCTAGAGCACGGCCCCGACCAGCACCTGCCGCTGCGCCGCCTGCTGGAGGCGCAGCATTATCACGACATCACGCTGCACAAGGATGCGGCCGGGCGCGATCGCGTCACCGAGTGCCGCTTCGTGGAGTGAGCCGATGAGCGACGACCGTTACGCGCGTCACCTGGCGCTGGCCGGCTTCGGCCCGGAGCAGCAGGAACAGCTGCGCCGGGCCCGGGCGCTGGTGATCGGTGCCGGCGGGCTCGGCTCCCCCGCCCTGCTCTACCTGGCCGCCGCCGGCATCGGCGAGCTCGTCGTGAGCGACTTCGACACGGTGGACGTCACCAACCTGCAGCGACAGGTACTGTTCACCAACGCCGACGTCGGCCAGGCCAAGGCGGAGGCCGCCGCCGGACACCTTGGGGAACTCAATCCCCAGACGAAGGTCATTCCCGTGGACGGACGGCTGCTCGGCGACGAGCTCCTCCTGCACGTGGCGAAAGCGGACGTGGTGCTCGACTGCAGCGACAACTTCGGCACGCGTTTCGCGCTCAACCTTGCCTGCGTCAAGGCGTCCAGGCCGCTGGTTTCCGGGGCGGCCATTCGCTACGAGGGCCAGCTGGCGGTGTTCCGCCTCGACCGGCCCGGTGGTCCCTGCTATCGGTGCCTGTGGCAGGAAGAGGCCGAGGAGCTGGAGAGCTGCCGCGGCAACGGGGTGCTCGGGCCGGTGCCCGGTGTGATCGGCAGCCTGATGGCCGTCGAGGCCCTGAAGATCGCCAGCGGCTGCGCGCCGTCGGCAGATGGCAAGCTGGTACTGTACGACGCCATCGAGAACGACTGGCGGCAACTGAAACTCGAACGTGATCCGGCCTGTCCGGCCTGTGGAGCGGAGCAATGATGAGAACTGGACTGCGGGTGCTGGCCGGCGCCCTGCTGATGACGGGAAATGTGATGGCGGCAGACGAAGACCCCTTCCTGTGGCTCGAGGACGTGGAAGGCGAGAAGGCCCTGGAGTGGGCGCGCGCACAGAACGAGCGCTCCCTGGGCCGCCTCGAGGCGCACCCGGAGTTCGAGGCGATCCACGCCCGCAACCTGGAGATCCTCACCTCGGAAAACCGCATTGCCTATCCGGCACTGCGCGGCAGCCAGATCTACAACTTCTGGCGCGACGCCGAGCATGTGCGCGGGCTCTGGCGGCGCACCACCCTGGACGGCTATGGCAAGGAAAATCCGCCCTGGGAAGTACTCATTGACCTCGACCAGCTGGCCGATTCGGAGGATCAGAACTGGGTCTGGGCCGGCTCCACCTGCCGTTATCCGGACTACGACCGCTGCCTGGTCGGACTGTCCATCGGCGGGGCGGACGCGGCGGTCCGGCGCGAGTTCGACCTTGAGAAGGGCGAGTTCGTCGCCGACGGCTTCACCCTGCCGGAATCCAAGAGCAGCATCGGCTGGCGCGACAAGGACTCGGTGTTCCTCGGCCCTGCCTTCACCGACGACCAGGTCACCGACTCCGGCTATCCCCGCCTGGTACAGATCTGGCAGCGCGGCACGGCGAAGGAAGAGGCGCAGACTATCTTCGCCGGCGAGCGCAGCGACGTGGCCAGCTTCGGCTCCCGCCAGTGGGACGGCGAGAATTTCTACGACCTGGTCATCCGGGTGCCGGACTTCTTCTCGCGCATCTATTACCTCTACCGTGACGGCGAGGCGCTGGCGCTGACCGTGCCCCGCGACGCGGAGCTGGCTGGCATCCTCGACGGCCAGCTCAGCATCCAGCTCAAGTCGGACTGGACGGTCGGCGACCAGGTCTTTCCCCAGGGCGCGCTGGTCGCCGGGCCGGTGGAAAGCTTCCTGACGGAGACGCCGGAGCTGTCGCTGCTGTTGGCTCCGGACGAGCGCTCCTCCATCACGGCAGTGCGCAGCACCGAGGGCGTAGTGCTGGTGTCTGTGCTGGACAACGTGATCGGCAAGCTGCTGCGCTTTACTCATGACGACAAGGGCTGGCACCGCGCCGACGTGGAGGTGCCGCCGCTCGGCAATGTCGGGGTGGTCGCCACGGACGATCGCTCGGACGTGTTTTTCTACACCTACACCGGCTTTCTCACGCCGACCTCGCTGTACCAGGCGGATGCCGCCACCGGGAAGAGCGAACCGGTGCGCAGCGAGCCGGCCTGGTTCGATTCAGCGGGTATGACCGTGCAGCAGCACGAGGCGATCTCCGCCGACGGCGAGCGCATCCCCTACTTCGTGGTCGCCCCGCCAGGCTTCGAAGCCAACGGCAGGAACCCGACGGTCATCTTCGCCTACGGCGGCTTCGAGGTGCCCTACCTGCCGAGCTACTCCGGCATCACCGGCTCGGCATGGCTCGAGCGCGGCGGCGTCTACGTGCTGGCCAATATCCGTGGCGGCGGCGAGTTCGGGCCGCGCTGGCACCAGGCCGCGCTGAAGGAGAACCGCCAACGTGCCTTCGACGACCTGATCGCCGTGTCCGAGGACCTGGTCGAGCGCAAGATCACCTCGCCCGGGCACCTCGGCATCCGTGGCGGCAGCAACGGCGGCCTGCTGGTGGGCGCAGTGATGGTGCAGCGCCCGGACCTCTTCAACGCCGTGGTCTGCCAGGTGCCCCTGCTGGACATGAAGCGTTTCCACCTGCTGCTGGCGGGCGCCAGCTGGATGGCCGAGTACGGCAACCCGGACGATCCCGAGGAGTGGGCCTACATCAGCAAGTACTCGCCTTACCAGAACGTTGCCGCCGAGGCCGAGTACCCGGTGGCCTTCTTCGCCACCTCGACGCGCGACGACCGCGTCCACCCGGGCCATGCCCGCAAGATGGTGGCCAAGATGCTTGACCAGGGCCACGAGGTGCTCTACTACGAGAACATCGAGGGCGGCCACGGCGGCGCGGCCAACCTGAAGCAGAGCGCCTATCTCAACGCGCTGGTGTTCACCTACCTGCTGGAGCGCCTGGCCCCGGGCGAGACGGCCGACTAGGTGCCGACGAGCGGCGCGTGGCGCAGGTCTAGGAGGCCTCCGCCACCGCCCAGTCGTGCAACAAATCCTCGATGCGGGCGAAGACTTCGCCGAGGACGGCAGGCTCGGGCAGCGTCGTGATCCGGAAGTGGTCGTTGTAGGGCGTGTTGAAGCTCACGCCCGGGGCGACGAGCACATGCTTGTGCTCGAGCAGCTCGTAGGCGAAGCGCTCGTCGTCGAAGTCCGGCAGGGCTTCGGTGCGCACGCGCGGAAAGGCGTACATGGCGCCCTCGGGCGTCACCAGGTCGAGGAAGCGGCTGCCGGCGGCGCCGTCGATGACGGCCTGGCGCGACTCGTACAGCCGCCCGCCGGGGCTGACCAGGTCGCGGATGCTCTGGTAACCGCCGATCGCCGTCTGCACGGCCCACTGGCCGGGCACGTTGGCGCACAGTCGCAGCGCGGACAGCAGTTCCACCGACTCGAGGTACCGGTCCGCGGTGTCGCGGCTGCCTGAGAACACGACCCAGCCGACGCGATAGCCGCAGGCGCGGTAAACCTTGGACAGCCCGGAGAAAGTGCCGCACAGCGTGTCCTGGACGACGGTTGCCATGGGCACGTGCTCGGCTTCGTCGTAGGTCATCGAGTCGTAGATCTCGTCGCTGAACACGACCAGCCGATGCCGCTCGGCGAGCCGCGCCAGGGACTCCAGCAGTTCGCGCGGGTAGACCCGGCCGGTCGGGTTGTTCGGGTTGATGACCACCAGTGCCCGGGTGCGCGGCGTGACGAGACTCTCGACTTCCTCCGGGTCGGGCAGGAAGCCGTTCTCCGGCCGGCACGGGTAGTGCACGGCCCGCGCGCCGTTCAGCACAGTGGCGGCCGTCCAGAGTGGGTAATCAGGGCTCGGCACCAGCACTTCGTCGCCGTCGTTGACCAGCGCTCGCAGGCTCAGGTCGATCAGCTCGCTGACGCCGTTGCCGATGAAGACATCGTCGGCACTGACCCCGATGACACCCCGGCTCTGTTGCTGCATCACCACGGCCTCGCGGGCCGGGAAGATGCCCTTCTGGTGGCAGTATGGCTCGCTGGCCTGCAGGTTCTCGATCATCGCCAGGCGCATGGTCTCGGGCGTGCGGAAGCCGTACAGGCCCGGGTTGCCGATGTTGAGGGCAATGATCTCGTACCCCATGCGCTCGAGCTCGAGCGCACGGCGGGCCAGGCGGCCGCGGATCTCGTACTTGACGCCGGAGAGCGCCCGGCTGGGCTCGACGATTTCAGGAGTCATGCGGGCATTAAATCACGTGCCGGAAGGGGTGTAACCCAGTATAGGCGCCAGCCAGCGTTCCGCCTCCTCAAGGCTCCAGCCCTTGCGCGCCGCATAGTCCCCGACCTGGTCGCGGTCGATGCGGCCGACCTGGAAGTAGCGGGCTCCGGGATGGGCGAAATACCAGCCGCTCACGGAAGCCGCCGGCATCATGGCGTAGTGCTCGGTCAGGCTGATGCCGATGCGCTGCTCCACCTCCAGCAGCTGCCAGAGCGCGCCCTTCTCGGTGTGGTCCGGGCAGGCCGGATAACCGGGCGCGGGCCGGATGCCCCGGTACTCCTCGGCGATCAGTGCCTCGTTACCGAGCTGCTCGTCCGGGGCATAGCCCCAGATCGTGCGCCGGATTCGCTGGTGCAGGCACTCGGCGAACGCCTCCGCCAGCCGGTCGGCCAGTGCCTTCAGCAGGATCGCCCGGTAGTCGTCGTGCTCCGCCTCGAAGCGCGCCACGTGGGCGTCGATCCCCTCGCCCGCCGTGACGGCGAAGGCGCCGACCCAGTCCCGCTTGCCGCTACCGGCCGGCGCGACGAAGTCCGCCAGGCACAGGTTCGGCTGCCCGGCCGCCTTGCGCTTCTGCTCACGCAGCTGGTGGAGGGTCAGGCGCACGTCCTCGCGCTCCTCGCCCGTGTAGACGCGGATGTCGTCACCGTCGCTGGCAGCCGGGAACAGCCCCACCACGCCGCGCGCGGTCAGCCAGCGTTCCTCGATGATCTGCGCCAGCATTTCCTGCGCGTCGGCATACAGCGCGCTCGCCGCCTCTCCCCGTTCCGGATCCTCCAGGATCGCCGGAAAGCGGCCCGAGAATTCCCACGCATTGAAGAACGGCATCCAGTCGATGAGGTCGACCAGCTCGGCCAGCGGGAAGTCGTCGAGCACCTGGACGCCGGGCTGCAGCGGCGCCGGCGGCTGGTAGCCGTCCCAGCCACCGTCGAAACGGTTGGCCCGCGCCTCCGCGAGGCTCAGCTGCGGGCCCTTGCTGCGCGGGCGGCGATGCTGGGCGCGGCGCTGCTCGTGCTCCTGCTCCACCTTTGTCCGATAGGCCGCGCCGTGCTCGGCGCTGATGAGCCGCTGCACCACCCCCACGGCGCGGGAGGCGTCTTTCACATACACGACCGTGCCCTCGCGGGCGGGGTCGATCTTCACCGACGTATGGGCCGGCGAGGTGGTCGCGCCGCCGATCAGCAGCGGCTGCGGCATGCCGAGGCGCTGCATTTCGGCCGCGACGTGGATCATCTCGTCCAGCGAGGGCGTGATCAGGCCTGACAGGCCGATGATGTCGGCCTCCTCCTGCCGCGCGATCTCCAGGATACGGTCGCAGGGCACCATCACGCCGAGGTCGACCACCTCGAAGCCGTTGCACTGGAGCACGACCCCGACGATATTCTTGCCGATGTCGTGCACATCGCCCTTGACGGTCGCCATGACGATCCGGGCCCGGGGCTGGCGGTCAGCCTCTTTCTCCTGCTCCAGGTAGGGCACGAGGTGGGCGACGGCCTTCTTCATCACCCGCGCCGACTTGACCACCTGAGGCAGGAACATCTTGCCCTCGCCGAACAGGTCGCCGACCACGTTCATGCCCGCCATCAGCGGGCCCTCGATGACATCCAGCGGGCGCCCCAGTTCGACCCGCGCCGCCTCGGTGTCGGCGACGATGAACTCGTCGATGCCCTTGACCAGGGCATGCTCCAGCCGCCGCTCGACCGGCCACTCGCGCCACGCGTTGTCCTCGGTCTCGCGCTTCGCTCCCGGCCCGCCACGAAACTCCTCGGCCAGCGCCAGCAACCGCTCCGTCGCGTCCGGCCGGCGCGCCAGGATCACGTCCTCGACGGCCTCGCGCAGGCGGGCCGGGATGTCCTCGTAGATCGCCAGCTGGCCGGCGTTGACGATGCCCATGGTCAGGCCCGCACGGATGGCGTGGTACAGGAAGACCGAGTGCATCGCCTCGCGCACGCGGTCGTTGCCGCGGAACGCGAAGGAGACGTTGGACACGCCGCCGCTGACGAGGGCGCCGAGCTCCTCCCGGATGGCACGCGTCGCCTCGATGAAGTCGAGGGCGTAGCGGTCGTGCGCCTCGATGCCGGTGGCGACGGCGAAGATGTTCGGATCAAAGATGATGTCCTCGGCCGGGAAGCCGATGGTCTCCGACAGCAGGCGCCATGAGCGCCGGCAGATCTCCAGCCGCCGCTCGAGCGTCTCGGCCTGGCCCTGCTCGTCGAAGGCCATGACGATGACGGCCGCCCCGTGGCGGCGGATCTCGCGCGCCTGGTGCAGGAACTGATCCTCGCCCTCCTTCAGGCTGATGGAGTTGACCACGGGCTTGCCCTGCAGGCACCTCAACCCGGTCTCCAGTACCGACCACTTGGAGGAATCGATCATCACCGGCACGCGCGCGATGTCCGGCTCGCCCGCCAGCAGGTCGAGGAAGGTCTGCATGGCCTGCTCGGAGTCCAGCATGCCCTCGTCCATGTTGATGTCGATGACCTGGGCGCCGTTCTCCACCTGCTGGCGCGCCACCTCGAGCGCGCCCGGATAGTCGCCCGCCTCGATCAGCTTGCGAAAACGGGCCGAGCCCGTGACGTTGGTGCGCTCGCCGACGTTGACGAACAGCGAATCACCGGTGATGTTCAGGGCCTCGAGGCCGCTGAGCCGGCAGGCGGCCGGCCGCCGGGGCGGAACGCGCGGAGTCTTGCCCCGGATCGCGCCCGCCAGCGCCGCGATGTGCTCCGGCCCGGTGCCGCAGCAGCCGCCGACCACATTGACGAAGCCGCTCTCGGCAAACTCCTCGATCAGCGCGGCCATGGTGGCGGCGTCCTGGTCATAACCGCCAAAGGCGTTGGGCAGTCCCGCGTTCGGGTGCACGCTGACGAAGGTGTCGGCCAGCCCGGACAGCTCTTCGATGTGCGGCCGCAGCTGCTCGGCACCGAGGGCGCAGTTGAACCCGACGACCAGGGGGCGGACGTGGCGGATGGAGTTCCAGAAAGCCTCGACGGTCTGGCCGGAGAGTGTGCGGCCCGAGGCGTCGGTGATGGTGCCGGACACCATCACCGGCAGGCGGAAGCCCTCCTCCTCGAACAGCGTGTCCAGCGCATACAGCGCGGCGCGCGCATTCAGCGTGTCGAACACCGTCTCGACCATGATCAGGTCGGCGCCGCCATCGGCCAGTCCCAGCGCCGCTTCGCGGTAGGCGGCGACGAGCTCGTCGAAGCGGACGTTCCGCTTGCCCGGATCCGTGACGTCGGGTGAGATCGAGGCCGTGCGGTTGGTGGGTCCCAGCACCCCGGCAACGAAGCGTGGGCGACCGTCGGCTGCGGCCGCGTCGGCGCACTCCCGCGCAATGCTGGCGGCGGCATAGTTCATCTCGGCGACCACGGCTTCGAGTCCGTAATCGGCCTGCGCGATGGAGGTGGCGCTGAAGGTGTTGGTCTCGACGATGTCGGCGCCGGCGTCCAGGTAGGCGCGATGCACGTCAGCCACGATGTCCGGCCGCACGAGCGAAAGCAGGTCGTAGTTCCCCTTGAGGTCGGCGGGATGATCGGCGAAGCGCTCGCCGCGGAAGTCCGCTTCCACGAGCTTGCGCGCCTGCATCAGCGTGCCGGTTGCCCCGTCCAGCAGCAGGATGCGCCGGCGCAGGAGTTCCGCCAGCTCCGCGGTCCGGTCGGGCTGGCGGTGAATTGGCCGGTGCTCAGGCATAGGCCACCCGCGGCGCCGGGCCGTGCAGGAGGCAGTGACAGATGGCGTAGACCAGCCCCGCGCGGTTCAGCGTGTAGAAATGGAAGTCGCTCACGCCGTGGCGGCGCAGTGTCTCCACCATGTCGATCGCGACGCTGGCGGAGATCAGGGCCCGGGTGTCCGGGTCATCCTCCAGTCCCGTGAAGCGCTCCCGCAGCCAGTCCGGGATGCTCGCGCCGCAGGCCGCCGCGAACTTCGTGATCTGAGGGAAGCGGGTGATCGGCAGAATCCCGGGCACGATCGGGACGTCGATGCCCGCGGCCGCGGCCTGGTCACGAAAGCGCAGGAACACGCCCGGATCGAAGAAGAACTGGGTGATCGCCCGGGCGGCGCCGGCGTCTACCTTGCGCTTGAGATTGTCGAGGTCGGCCGCAGCGCTCTCGGCCTCCGGATGGACCTCCGGGTAGGCGGCGACCGAGATCTCGAAGTCGGCGACGCTGCGCAGACCCGCGACCAGGTCGGCGGCATAGGCGAAGCCCCCGGGATGCGGCACATAGCGGCTGCTGCCCTTCGGCGGGTCGCCCCGCAGCGCCACGATATGGCGGATGCCCGCGTCCCAGTACCGGCGCGCGACGTCCAGCACCTCCTCGCGGCTGGCGCCCACGCAGGTCAGATGCGGCGCGCTGACCAGTCCGGTCTCGGCGTGGATCCGCGTGACGATGTCGTGGGTGCGCTCGCGGGTGGAGCCGTCCGCGCCGTAGGTGACCGAGACGAAGGAGGGGTCGAGCGGCGCCAGCTTGGCGACGGTCTGCCACAGGCGAGCCTCCATCTCCGCGTCACGCGGCGGGAAGAACTCGAAGGAAAAGCGTATGGGTCGGGTCATCACTTGGGTTTCCTGGTTCAGGCGGCGGCAAGGTCGGCATGCGGCCGGCGGGCAACCGAGACCACGACCGGCCAGGGCCGCGCGGGAAGCTGGTCGAGCGCCTCGCGACGCAGCCCGGCCTGGCGGCACCAGGCCTCCAGCTGGTCGAGACTGATGGCAGCGGCCGCGACCGCCCCGCCGTCTTCCCGGTCGCTCGCACTCAGGTATTCCACCAGCAACAACCGCCCGCCCGGGCGCAGCACGCGCGCGGCCTCGCGCAGCACCTCAGCCGGCTGCTCGGCCTGGTGCAGCACCTGGTCGATGGTGACGGTGTCGAAGCTGCCGTCGGCGAAGCGCAGCTGGTACATGTTGCCCTGGCGGACCGACAGGTGGTCCAGCCCGGCGGCATGCAGGTTGGTACGGGCGAGCACCAGCATCTCCCTCGAGATGTCGATGCCGACCGCGGAAGTGGCATCCACGCCCAGCAGGCGCAGCATGCGCCCCGTGCCGGTGCCGATGTCGAGCAACTCGCCCAGTGCCTCGCCTGCCATCAGGTCGATAATGCGGGCATCGACGCCGGCGGGGGTCGGCACGCCGGGATCGAGCGCCTGGCCCCGCAGCTGGGCCGCGCGGCGCGCGAGCACGCGCTCGAGACGCTCGCGATCGAGCCGCAGCACCGGGTCGTCGACCGGGACCAGGCGCAACAGGCCGCGCGCCAGCTCCGCGCCCCGGCCGCCGAGGGGAACCCGGTAGTAGACCCAGTTCTGTTCGCGGAAGCGGTCCAGCAGCCCGGCGGCGCACAGCAGCTTGAGGTTGCGCGAAACGCGGGGCTGGCTCTGCCCCACGACTTCGGTAAGCTCGGTCACGGTCAGCTCCCCGCGCGCGCAGAGCGCCAGCAGGCGCAGCCGGCTGGTGTCGGCGACCGCCTTGAAGGCCTCGGTGACGGGCTGGATCGATGCCTGGCTGGATGAAATCATGCCGTGCGCATATAAACATATTGTTATATAGGCTTCAATATGCTGGACGAAACCTCCGCCCGGGACTGGCGCGACCGGCTTCAGCGACTCTGGGCCGAACGTATCCCTCTCGCCGGCGCCACGACGGATGTCAGCGTGGTCGTGGCCGAGGCCGGGATGCGGTTCATCAGTCCGGTCACCGGGGAACTGGTGGCGAACGCGGTATGGCCGTCCGCCGAGGATGCCGCCGCGTTCCGCCGGGGACTGGCGGAGCGGGGCCGCGCGCGGCTGCGGATCCAGGTGGAGATTGCGGGTCGTGGCGGCGCCAGCGCCGCCACGTTCAGCGGGGAGTTCGTGGCTCGCCGGGCGCCGCCGGGCTAGTGCATCCGGTCGGACTGGGGCGGGGCGATGCCCTGCTCGCGCAGCAGGCGCTCCACATCCACCGGATCGAGCTCGTAGGCGGCGTTGCAGAACTCGCAACGCACCTCGATGAGCCCCTCCGCCGCCAGCAGCTCGTCGAGCTCGTCCCGGCCCAGCAGCCGCAGGGCTGACTCGACGCGCTCCCGGGTGCAGCTGCACCGGAACATCACGGCCCGATCGTCCGCCAGCCGCAGGTCTTCCTCGTGGAACAGCCGCCGGAGCAGCTGGCGGGGCTCCAGCCCGAGGAGTTCCTCCGGCTTGAGCGTGTCGGCCAGCATGGCGGCACGTCGCCAGCCGTCCTCGTCAGTGGGCGTCCCGGCCACGGTCTCGGGCAACTGCTGCAGCAGCATGCCCGCCGCCCCGCTGCCATCGGCTGCGAGCCACAACCGGGTCGGCAGCTGCTCGGACTGGGTGAAATAGGCCTCCAGGCAGCCCGCCAGCGTGTCGGTGTCCGCCAGCACGATGCCCTGGTACCGCTCCCGCCCCTTCCCGCGCTCGATAGTGATGGCGAGGCGCCCGTGGGCGGTGAGTTCGGCGAGTGATCCCTGCGGGTCTTCGCCCTGCCACTTCGCCAGGCCGCGCACCACGAGGTCGCTGCCGCACTGGACCACCAGCAGGTTCAGCGCGCCCTCTCCCTGGATCTGCAGGGTCAGCAGGCCGTCGAACTTGAGGGTGCCGGCCAGCAGGACACAGGCGGCCATGGCCTCGCCGAGCAGGCCGCGGACAGCCGGCGGGTAAGCCTGCCGCGCGAGCATTTCCTGCCAGCTCTGCTCCAGCCGGACCAGCTGACCGCGGACCGGGAAGTCCTCGAACATGAAGCGCCGGAGCGCATCCCCGCTCATCAGCCGGCCAGGCGCTTCTTCAGCAGCTCGTTGACCAGCGCCGGGTTCGCCTTGCCACGGGTGGCCTTCATGACCTGGCCGACGAAGAAGCCGAACAGCTTGTCCTTGCCGGCGCGATACTGCTCGAGCTGGCTCGGGTTGGCGGCCATGACCTCGCGGATCACGTCCTCGACGGCGCCCGCGTCGGTGATCTGCTTCAGGCCGCGCGCCTCGATCACGGCGTCGGCGTCGCCCTCGCCGTTCCACATCGCCTCGAACACTTCCTTGGCGATCTTGCCGGAGATGGTCTGGTCCTCGATCCGCTGCAGCAACCCGAGCAGAGCCGGGGCGTCGACGGGGCTCGCGGCGATCTCCAGCCCGGCCTTATTCAAGGCGCCGGCGAGCTCGCCCATGACCCAGTTGGCCGCCATCTTCTTGTCGTCCAGCCCCGCCGCCACGGTCTCGAAATAATCCGCCACGGCCCGGGCCGAGCTGAGCACGCCGGCGTCATAGT